>CAZLKD010000020.1:0-11722 GCA_964560015.1 uncultured Candidatus Peribacteria bacterium | reverse complement strand
GGAAAATCTTATTCTCCCATTATCCCCCTTACTGAAGCGCATAATGCTCTCCAGAATAAGACCTGTAAAGGTGCGGATTATCTGGGTTGGATCAATCTCCCAGAAGATATGACTGATGAAAAAATTGCTGAGATTCAATCATACACAGACTCTCTTCGTGCAAAAAGTGATGTCCTCATTGTGTGCGGAATTGGCGGTTCTTACCTAGGCGCACGTGCTGTTATAGAGGCATTTTCTGATCCTTCTGGTTCCGATGTTGATGTAGTTTTCCTCGGAAATCATCTCTCAGGAAGAGAATATGAGAGAGTATTTACAAAATACCGCGATAAACGTGTCTCAGCGTGTATTATTTCCAAGTCTGGCACGACTATGGAAACAGCTATTTCATACCGTCTTGTCCGCGAATTTCTCCTCTCGAAATATTCAAATGAAGAAGTGCAATCAAGAATTGTAACTATTACAGATGAGAAACATGGAGCTCTCAGGTCTGAGAGCGATAAGCAGTTATATAAATCATATATTCTTCCAGGAGATGTCGGTGGTCGCTATTCTGTTTTGACTCCTGTGGGGCTCATCCCGTGCGCTTTTGCGGGTGTAAATATTCAAAAACTCGTGGAGTGAGCGAGAAAAGCACATACTGATATCCTTTCTGATGAAAAACATTCTGCATTTGTATATGCTGAGAAACGTGTCGGACTCGAACAGTCTGGTTTTGTTTCTGAGCTCTTTATCACCTCAGAGCCGTCACTTTATTTCATTGGAGAATGGTGGAAGCAACTGATGGGAGAAAGTCATGGGAAAGAAGGTACTGGCCTCTATCCTGATACGCTCAGCTATACGACTGACCTTCATTCCCTCGGACAATATGTCCAAGAAGGACGTCGTCTCTTTTTTGAGACCATGCTCTGGATACGTTCCCCATATGCTTCGGCTAAAATTCCAGCAATGGATGATATGGATGATGGACTTGATCCTCTTGTTGGTCGTAGTCTTCATGAGATGAATCTCATTGCCCTTGAGTCAACTGCAAAAGCGCACAATGACGGAGGATGTCCGAGTATGATGCTGACTCTCGAAAGTTTAGACGAATTTAATCTTTGATATTTTCTCTACACCATGATGTATGCATGTGCACTTTCAGGTGTTATGATAGGCGTTAATCCTTTCAATCAGCCTGGTGTGGAGGCGTACAAAAGTGAGATGAGGAAAAGACTCGCCTAAATGACGGGCTGGAAGAAATCTCCTTCAACTTTCAGATTTTCCATAGTTTTGATGATATCAGCTTCAGAGCCAAATATCTTTGCTTCGACATCTTTTCGAGGACGAGCGTAGACTTTTCGAGAGAGATCCCATATTTCACGTGAATAATCGTAGGGAAGTTTTGGCACATTCATCGTACGAGCAGAAAAGGCTTCTGTATTTTCACCATCGATATTGATCTTGAGGTACATCTCTCGGACACCGAGGTTCATGATATCGGGTACGCTGAATATTGGCTCATACTCTTTTGCCAGTACCGCAGCATCTTCAGCGCCCACACGAAATGAGATAATGTTTGCCACGTTACCAAAGATAGTTCGTCGGAGACTTGGTGAGAGCTGATCCATGTACTGATGAGCAGCTGTGATATTGAGCTTGTATTTTCGTACCTCTGAGAGGATGTTTTCAAATGTATCAGTCGCGAAATTTTGAAACTCATCGATGTAGACAGAAAATGGCACGCGTCGTTCTTCGGGTATCTCTGCACGCATCATGGCTACCTGATAGATACGAGTAATCATCATGGCTCCGATAAGGTTTGCATTTGATTCTCCGAGCTGCCCCTTTGAGAGTTTTACGAGAAGGATTTTCCTATTATCCATGACATCAGCGAGGTTCATCTTGTTCTCCGTCTGACAGACAATGTTACGAATCATGGGCGAACTTACGAACTGAGCTACTTTATTCAAAATTGGCATGATAGCTTCGCTATCGAATTTTTCACTCCAGGCAGCAAATTCATTTGTCCAGAAATTCTTTACCGTTTGGTCGTTGAGTTTCTTAATGATAGATTGTCTATAGTCTCTGTCTGTGAGGAGCTTGATGATAGAGAGAACCGTTGCCCCACCGACTTCGAGGAGTGCAAGGACGCAGAAACGCATCACGTGTTCGAGACGTGCATTCCATGCTTGTCAGAAAAGTTTCTTAAATATTTCGAGAAAACTATTTGTAAATTCCTGTCTGTATTCTTCGGGTACTTCTTCGAGTGGATTAAATCCGACAGGGAAGTTGAGATCGGTCGGGTCAAAAACTACGACATCTTTTTTACGGTTTTCGGGTATGTATTTTAGTATATTATCGACGAGATCTCCATGTGGATCGAGGAGAGCAAATCATCGACCATTGATGATATCGGAGTATCCGAGAAGTTCGAGGAGTTTTGATTTACCAGAACCAGACTTACCAACCATGTAGAGGTGGCGTGCCTTGTCAGCAGTTTTGAGACCAAAGGGGATTTTTTGGCTCCTATAGTTGGTGATTCCAAATTTTACGAGATCTTTTTCAGGGGTATTTTCTGCCGTTGGGAGCCCAAGAGGTGGACGCGCTTTACGAGAGAGAATACGGAGAATATGGGGTACTTTATCCTTGAGCTGAGGGAAGTGCCAGAGTGTAGCTATTTCTTCGGGGTTGAGGTAATATTTTCGTTTACCCAGGACTGGCGCAAGAATGTTTTTTACATCACCATCATGCATTGGTTGGACATCAAAAACGATTTGGTTTTCATGATTTTCGAGGTCATAGAGATTCTTGAGGAGGGCAAGCATTTTTGCTCGTGCTAGTGCCTGCGAAGATGACTGGATATAACAGGTGAGTTTTGCGTAGTAGAGATTTTGGTGATTTTTGTGTTCGTATTTGTGTTTTGCATCATGTGTACGAATATTTACCTTGGTGTCGAGAAAACGTCTTTTTACATTCATCGAATTCTTGAGCATATGCCACTTATACTGGAGGTTTCTCGTATAATTCCATATGACATTATGAGTATGCGCGGGCATCAGTGCTATCTGAAATGTGCATTTATCAGTCAAATCGAGATCACTGGTCTGAGAGAGAATTTTTTTGAGCACGCTATCACCACCATCTATATAGGTTTGAATGGGGAAAAAATCATGTTCACGCATGCTGATTGACGCTTTCACAGAATTTGCGGGGTCATAGCGCATGGGACTTTTTACCTCCTCGATTTCGATATTTTGAAATGTGCTATAGAGCTGGTTTTCGATGATGGATTTCTCATCAGGAGAAACCTGGAGACTAAAGAAGAGTTTTCGTCCAACAATATGAAAGTCCATGCTAAAGACAGAGTGCCCTAATGTCGGATGAAGAGCCTCGAGCATTTCAGCAACTTCGGCAGGTCCACCAGAAAAATCTGAGGGAATTCTGATGATCAGAGTGATATCGGGGTTGTGGTGGTGTCAATGACCGTGAGACATATTTATCATAGTATATATACTCTCTTATGAAGTGCAACAGCCATTTTTTGCATACGAATAGAAAAAATGATATCATAAAGACATGAATATTCACTCACTCTCTTCTGAAGAAGTCATTGCTAGCTATAATAGCTCTCGCAAAGGGTTATCACATGAAAATGCTGCCAAAATTCTTACTCAAGTTGGAAAAAATGTCTTACCTCAGGGTAAAAAACGAACCATTTGGGCAATGATATTTGAACAACTCAAGTCCACCTTGGTTATTATTTTGATTGCTGCAGCTCTTCTCTCATGGTATCTCGAGGAGTCGTATGTAGATACCATTGTTATCATGATTATCGTGGTAATCAATACTGCTGTTGGCGTCATACAGGAATTCAAAACAGAACAAACGCTTGAGCACCTCAAAAATCTCCTCACCCCTCAAGCACGTGTTCTGCGTGATGGAGAGATGCAATGTATCTCATCTGTTGATGTTGTCCCGGGAGACATCCTCCTCCTCGATGAGGGCGAGAGAATCGTGGCAGATGCTCGAGTTATAGAATCGATATGACTCCGTGTGAACCAATCAATACTCACTGGAGAGAGTGTGGCACAAGAGAAAACAATTGAAGTAGTCGGGGGAAATACACCCCTCTCAGATAGAACAAACATGATTTATCAGGGAACGGCAGTGGCAGCTGGTTCTGGAATGGCTCTCGTCACTGGTACAGGTATCAATACTGAACTTGGTCACATTTCAGGCATGGTTGGCCAGATACAGGATGAGGCAAATCCGTTTTCACAAAAACTCGAGGACTTTTCACGAAAAGTAGCTCTTTTTATTGGGATACTTTGCACGGTTATTGTTATTATACTCTTGGTGGAAGGTGGTGCTTTTTCTCACTCTTTACTCGTTGCCGTGAGTCTTGCTGTCTCAGCTATACCAGAAGGTCTTCCAGCTGTGGTAGCTCTCGGACTCGCTCTCGCTACAAAACGACTTGTGAAACGCAATGTACTCGTGAGAAAACTCCCTTCATCTGAAACGCTTGGACGAGTAACGGTCATATGTACAGATAAGACGGGGACTCTGACAAAATCAGAAATGCAGGTTGTCGACGTCTATTCAAATAATGTTATCGACATCCAAAAACCTCATAAAATACTCCTAGATATCGCTGTCGGGTGCAACAAGGCTTCATTTGGGAAAGATGCTCACGGTGTGGAACAGGTCTACGGAGATCCAACAGAGATAGGGCTTCTTCAATTTGCGCTCTCCCACAGTACTCTCAAAAAAGATTTTGAACTATCTCACGGAGTCGTTACTGAGTTTCCATTTGAGAGTGACCGAAAACGGATGTCTATTGTGCGGGTGAATGGAGAAGGATGTCGGGCTTATGTAAAATGAGCCCCTGAAAGAATCCTCGAACTGGTAACGCATGAAATAATTGGTGATGAGATAGTAGAAGTAAGCGAGCAAAGGGAAAAAGAACTTTTTGATACATATGCAACTCTTGCTGGCCAAGGGAAACGTGTTCTCGGTATGGCCTATCGTGACCTGCCTCGACAGGAAAAATACAGTGTAGAAGAAGTCGAAAAAGCCCTCATTTTTACAGGCTTTACAGCTATGATGGATCCTCCGAGACCAGAAGTAACACCCGCTATCCACACCTGTCAGGAGGCTGGTATAAGAGTTATCATGATTACAGGCGATTCAGAGCTTACTGCGGCTTCCGTTGGCAAAATGATCGGACTGACTGGTGAGACGATTGATGCCACAAAACTCTGAGAAATGTCTGATGAAGAACTCTCAGAAAAAATAAAAACTATCAATATATTTTCGCGTATTGCACCCCAGGATAAGCTCCGTATTGTACGTATACTTCGATCCCAATGACATATCGTGGCAATGACAGGCGATGGCGTCAATGATGCTCTTGCGCTCAAGCAATCAGATATAGGAATTGCTATGGGTATTCGCGGAACTGATGTGGCTCGAGATGCAGCCGACATGGTTCTTACTGATGATAATTTTGCTTCTATTGTTTCCGCCGTGGAAGAGGGGAGGCGAGTCTATGATAATACGAAAAAATTTATCAAGTATCTCCTGGCTTGTAATTTTTACGAAGTGGTTCTTTTAGCTGTCTGTGTTATGGTCTATCGTGATCCTCTCTTAGTACCATTTGCTGCACTCCAGATTCTCTGGATCAATCTCGTCACTGACAGTCTGCCTGCTCTCGCACTTTCTACTCAAGAACCTGAATGAGATGTCATGAAACGTAAACCAATGAATGAGAGCCTCCTCTCGGGCCTCTACCCCTCAATTACCCTTTCAGGCATTATCGGTTTTATCATCGTGGGTACAGCGTTTATGATGTACAAAAATATCGATATTATGCTTGCCCAGACAATGGCAGTGACAACATCAGTAGTCTTTCAGATGACGCGTGCTCTCTGATCAGGGAGAAATACACCTTTTGATTTCCGTGTAAATAAATGGCTCATTCTCGCTATTGTGAGTTCGATCATATTTCATTTTGGGCTTCTTGCCTCTCCTATGCATGACGTATTTAGTTTTTGGAGCTTGTTTGAAATGACAGGGGGGATGTGGTTTGTTATGATTTGATTTCCAGTTATAGGGTATATACTTTGAGAATCTATTGAGCTTTTGTGGGAGAAAAATAAAAAACATTTGTAAATATTTATGACAATTTCTTTTTCTTGTGACCACGGTGGATTTAATTTTAAAGATCTAGTTCTTGAACATCTCAAAGCACTATGACACGATGTATTTGATTTGTCACCTCACACTCTGGCACCTTTGGATGATTTTCCAGATTACGCTGACCAAGTCTGTAGATCAATTATTGATAAAAAAACTGAGCGAGGTGTGCTGATATGCGGGACATGAATTGGCATGTCTATTGCAGCCAATCGGCATCCATGAATACTCGCTGTTCTCGCTTACAATCCGGAAATTGCCAAGATCAGCCGTAGTCATAATAATTGTAATGTGATATGTTTTGGGGCGAGAACAATGAAAATAGAAGATGTACTGCAATCAATTGATATTTTCTTAAAAGAACCATTTATCGGAGATAAATATCAACGAAGAAATGACAAAATAGACTGTATGTGTTAGCTTTTGAGTATTGTGAGAACTTTTTCTAAATCGGGCTTGAGAGGAGCTATAAAATTATATTCTTTTCCATCAAGCGTTAGCCGGAGTCTCCATGCATGGAGAAATTGCCTCTCCAGTCAAAAGTATTTCTTTGCCCAGATATTTTCCGATTCAATCCCATAGGTTTTATCGCCGAGAACGGGATGACCGATATTGGCCATATGAACACGGATTTGATGCGTACGGCCAGTTTCAAGAGTTACTTCTACGAGGCTGAGTTTTTTTCATTCATATTGAAATGTTTCTACGGTTTTATAGTGTGTGATGGCGTCTCGTCATTCTACTGGATTTTTGATAGTCATTTTGAGCCTATTAACTGGATCGCGACCGATAATGGACTGTATTGTCCCGAGATTCTCTCGCGGCTTTCCTATGACCAAAGTGAGATAGGTTTTTTCGACTTCGTGGTCATGGATGAGCTTTTGAAGTTTTCTGAGGGTGATATCATTTTTTGCCACGAGGAGAAGCCCGCTTGTTTCTTTATCGAGTCTATGAACAATTCCTGGCCTATCTTCACCTTGTTCGCGGTCAAAATTTTTCACCTGAGCAATGAGTTGATTGACGAGAGTACCAAATTTACCAGCATAACTCGGAGTTGGATGCGTATTAATACCCGCATCTTTGCTGACAACGAGAAAATCATTATTTTCAAAAATTATTTCAAGTGGACGATAGTCGGGAGGAAGGGTAGAGGGGATTGACTGAATATTCATTTCTATGATATCACCTCTTTTGAGGAAATATTTCCCATTTGAATATGTTTTACCATCTTTCTTATTCACTACTTTTATTTGATTGAGATCAAATCATTTTTGTATTTGAGCTCGAGAATAAGTACCTTCAAAAAGAGCCGATAGGATTTTATCGGCTCGAGTTGATTGATCAAGTAAAACAGAAAATATTCTCATTAAAGAGGCGATTAGTTTACGTAAACATTCTTTGTGTACACAAATACTTCTTCAGGCTTGAAGAAACGAGAAATCTCGACATCAGCTGAATCGATAGAGTCAGAGGCGTGGAGGAGGTTACAATCTATAGTACAGCTGTGATCCCCGCGGATAGTACCTGGTGCTGCAAATTGTGGATCAGTTGCTCCGCAGAGATTACGAACTTGTCGGACGGCATCGATACCTTCTATTACCATAGCTAAAACTGGACCATCAGTCATGTATTTCACAATTTTCGGGAAATAAGGTTTTTCACTGTGGTGACCATAATGCTCGATGAGGAGTTTTTCTGTCATAACGATAAACTTCATACCAACTATCTTGAGGGATTTTGTCTCGAGGCGAGAGATGATATCTCCGACGATACCTCGAGCGATTGTGTCAGGCTTGAGAAGTATGAGAGTTTTGTGGATATCAAACTGGGTCTTGCCAGCTTCGCTCTCTTTTTTTCCTGCATTGTGCATAAATATGAATATATAATAAATAAAAAACGTTGGGAGTATATCGTTTCATAGTGACTTGGCAAGCTTTTTTCATTGATAAAATTGGAGAAAATAAGTATCATATGTCCAAAGGTTAACTCATTGTTGCCTACGCCTCTCATGAATCATACTTCGCACAGCATTTTTGATAGATTTTTTACCGGTCATTTTCTTGGCGTATTTCTTTTTGTCTCGATTTTTGGCTTTATTGCCCTGGCAGCACCAGTTCCTGCGACAAATAATACCTCAAGTACTTCTTCGGCAGCAGCTCAAGCAACTCTCGCTCAGACTGATATAACGGAGGTTGGCATGAACATGTATACAACAGCCTATAACTGGGAAGTGGGGAATTTTAGCGGTTATACGACCGATGCCTTTCGTGGAGTAGCAAAAAAACTCAATACTGCTTTGAGAGATAAGGACACTGGTATGCCTATTCTCGTCCAGAAATGTGGATGATGTAGTACTATTGTGGATAATGGTTTTGACGCCGCTCTCGCCAAGTACTATCGAGAAACACCGCCAAAGCTCACAACAGATGAAGAGGCATATTTTTCAGTTATAGGACCATTTCTTCATCCCAAACTACGTTCTGCTGCGCTCGATGTCACAACAAAAAGAGCACTCAACAATAGAATAAAAAAAATGGTAGAAAGTATCACTGGTCAAGTCAGAGAACAGATGAATGCCTATAGAGATGTTTCTGGCATGGGGCTTTATTTTGATGGCGATGTGGATAATTCGCCTTACGATTTACTTGATGACGTGCGGAGGATAGATGATATATTTTTCCGCGATGCGCCAGCATATGGAGATTACAAAAATACGAGCAAACAAGATGCCAACGCACTCATAACTGGACAGGCACGACAATGATCGTGGGTGGGTACAGGGCAGAATTACGACTTAAATCTCCTCGGTGATGTTGGTAAGGCTCTTGGAGGAAGTACAGGCGGGGGTGGCAGTAGCAGTAGCGGTAGCGCAGCTGGATGAAATAATCAAGCAGCAGGGAACTGTACGAGTGGATATTGTGTCACTGTTGATTTTGTGCAAAGTTCTCATTACTTTTTGGGATGAAACTCAGGATCAGGCGGATGAACTGGCTCAAGCGCAACATCAGCATGAAAAAATTCTTTTCAAGGAATATTTGAAGAAGGGTTGGAATGGATTACAAAGCACGGAGATAAGAGAAATTTTGCCTGTAAAGCACCCGCATCGGCTTTCTTCTTTGAAAGTAACAATGACATGGGGCTCAGTCTGAGCAAGATATTTAGCGGAGTCGGGATTCATGTGATTTGGAAAACACCACAGTTTCTCGCAGGATTTCTCGGGAGAAATAATCCAACCGATGACGCCACAAAGGATGCTGGAAAGACAGGAAAATTATCACAAGCTGACAAACAAACGGAAGATGCAATCAGGGATGGTTACAAGTCGCGAGGTCTCGATTATGACCGCCCTACCAATATCAAATGATCAACAGAAAGGTCTATCACCAATGCAGGTATGGAAAATGGAAGTCTCAACTACCAGAGAGCTTCAGATATTGTCGGAAGTGTACAGCGCAGTCAGTCATATTATCAAGAGATGCTCAAGGAAAATGGCGCAGGAAGTAATAGGGCTCTCATTCATGAAAATAATAAAAACTCAATTCAACATATTGAAAAGACCTTCGATGATCTCGCATCTCGTGCACGCCTCGTGAAACAATTTTCTGAAGATCTCAACAAAATGCTCCGATATCTAGAGCAATTACCAGATTGTGGTAACTAAATAACTATGGCTTCTTCTAAACACATCGCTCTTTTATCTATCGTATTACTCGGTCTGTACAATTCTGTTTATGCAGAATGTGCACTCTCGACATTGCCTTCTCCACCTATACAAAATTGGATAAATAATGTCGATACAGTTATCAGTGAAGCAAAAAAACTCAGCACAGCTGATACAAAATGTGAAAAGCCTGCTGGATATCCGAGCCGTCTCGATGTGGCTATACCGATACGGAGTATTCAACTTTTAACGGGGTATATGCAGGCTGCTGGATACGATGTGAGTACTCTGCTTTCCGATGTGCGTTTTTATTTTGATAACGCGGGACCGCTTATCCGTGTCGAACAGGATCACCAAAATAGTATCTTGGAAATACAAAAAAAAATCATGACAACAGGTGTCTACATAGGGAGTCGATGTACACAGAGTATCAAATTTACTTCAGATATTGCCATCGCTGGCTCTACTTACAAGACAAAGGGGAAAACTATTCAACAAGTTCTTGGAGATCTCTCAAGTCAAAATACGGAAGTTCTGAAATTTTTCAGGAATCTCATCAAAAATATCCAAAGTCGTGAATACATAGATGAAACAAAATTTCTCATAGCTCCAAAAGGTTTTGCCCAGGATATGCAAAAATTTTACTCCGTAGAAGCTCTTCAGCAGTGTCACGATGAAGAGCCTAAAAATGTTGCCATCAAAGAGGCCGTCAAAAAAGCATTTAGCATAGGATGGAAATATCCTCAAGCAATACAGGTCTGGAAAGATGCATTTGCTCTCCTCCGTTATCGTGGGGCACAAATATCATGATCTGGTACATCTGATCCATCAAAAGACGCCCAGATTAACAATCTTGTTCAAGCACAAAAATGATGAATCGGTAACTCTCGTTTTCTCCTCAATAGCGGTTTTTTCAAAGAATTTGGGCGCAGGGGGGGATCGGAGACAATTCTAGAACAGATAAAAACAACAGGAAAGAAAATAGCCCACGAACTCTATGGGCCTATTTTTCAGAGACAGGTAATAGAAGATGTCGCACGAGCAAGTCCAAGTCCTGTATATACCAATCTTGCTACATACGCTGAATATGATCAAAATGCTCGAGAGCTTGCAGAGCTTGATCGAGCAAATTATGATGCCTATGCTATGAGAAAAATCTTTGTAGGACAAAATAAAGATCAAGACCCAAAAACTGTGACAGGCCTCGTCCAAGCGCTCGAAGATTTAGAGAAAGCACGTCCGACGGTAGAGGAAAATATGAACAAAGCTTGCAAAAACGTTCTCGGTAGACAAGCAAAAAATACACCACGTTCCGACTGTAATGGCCTTATGAAGGCGGAAGTATAAACGTATTTACCTCTGGGAAATCGAGCGTTTCAAGAGATATTTTAAAAGCTGCTATTTGTTTCCTGAGAAGTTCTAATCCTGCTTCTTCATAGGTAAAAATACTTCTATTCACTGTGTCTCCAGTATTTCATTCGACGAAATCGAGAGCACCGCGAGAGAGAATTTTACTCTGATTTGAGCCATCCCAGAGGAGACGATAAAAATAGAGTTGTCGCTCATAATCCGCGAGCTGTTCTCGCCCCTTGTCTGGTTTGCCAGTTTTGAAGTCCACGACCTGCATTGTCCCATCAGGGAGATTTTCTACACGGTCAAATACACCCGTTAGTCTCATGCCAGAAACAACCACTTTTTTCCAACCAAATCGTTCTTCGATAAGAGCCTTTGCAGCAAGAGGACAATCTTTCCTAGATAGATAATGATCAATGACTTCTTCTGTTTTTTTGAGAAAGTCTTCTTGTTCTTTTTTTGTTAGGATTTCGTGGTAGAGAGTTTGCTCTATCTTTTTCATCCATACATCTTTTTCTGGAAGGGAAAAATGCT
>CAZLKD010000019.1:0-11959 GCA_964560015.1 uncultured Candidatus Peribacteria bacterium | reverse complement strand
AGAAAAACTCTAAACTCCTCCTATGTTTCTTGGCCTCATCCTCCTCATCACTTTTTGTGCTAACGTCTGGCTCGGTTGGAACCTCGGCTACCCTCTCGGTTTCGCCTGACTGACAATCCCCGCGGGTCTCATCATTTTTCTCGTGAGCATACCTCTCGTTGTGATATTTTCATGTATCGGCGGTGTCGCGATAGGTCTCGTGGGAATGCTCTTTGGAAAACACAACGATCACTCTCGATGACGCCGATTTTTTGCGAGTTTTTTGCGAGGCTGGTGATGGCTCACGGTCATCACATGGCTCTTGCCTTGGATGATTTTTGGCGTTTTAAAATTCTCCAATGAATATGCTCCAGCAACACTTCCCCGTATCACGATCACTAATGGAGAAAAAACAGTGGTATTTCAATCTATGATGCATATAGCCTCACCAGGTTTTTATGACGATATCCGAAACGACATGATAGAGCTACATGAGAAGGACTTTGTGTTTTTCTACGAATGAGTCAAGAGTGGGTCCACAGAGAGTCTCAACAAGTTAAGTCAACTCATAGGCACTGAGATATCGGAATCTATGTATGATACATTTGCAGAAGTATCAGGCCTCAGTTTTCAGAGTGATGAGATATATCGCGATATACTCCCGAGCAGCAACGTCGACCTCTCGACTGACGATATCGTCATGCTGGCAGGACAAGCATCTATGAGTGCGCCTCTCGAAAAACAAATAGATATCGTCAATTGGCTCAAGAAAAATTATCCAAATTTTTCACCATTTCAAAAAGAAGTCATGAGAGTCATCGCTCGAGGTATGATGAATCTGATGCTCCGAGAATATACCAATCCTGATATCACTCTAAAACTCAAAAAGGTCATCCCTGTTTTTGACATCATCCTCGATAAGAGAAACACAACTGTTGCAGAAGCTATAACAAACTCAGCGAATGATCATATCTATATCCACTATGGGGCGCTTCATTTTGCTGGAATACTCGCAGAATTACAAAAAAAAGACCCTCGATGGCACGAGATAGAACGAAAAGCTTACACAGTCATACGATAAATTTGTATGTTTTTATATCTGTGCATATAATGCTGTCATGAAAAAAATACTCCTCTCTCTTCTCGGGCTTTTTCTCGTCCTCGCTGTACTCTTTGGCGGTGTCGTGTATTCTCGATTTCAACGAGAAGGATTGGCAGGTCTCACCAATTGGTCAAAACTCCTCTCACAAAGCGTGCCAACAACACCTGAAAAGGTAGCGCCAGTAAAAGAAACACCCACAATGACACAGGAACAAATCACCAACCGTATCAGCCAGATAGAAAAAGAAATCCTCAAAACCACCAACGACCCTGACCGTGATATACAATTACGTACAGAACTCTTCTCACTCAGAGCACAACTCGAGACAGCAACGCAATAAAATTTTTTCAAAAAAAAGGCATCCCAACGGATGCCTTTTTTATCACAATATTGTCATTAATTACGGAGGTATTTCCTATACGTGACGATACCAGCGGTGAAGAGAGAGAGTCCTAGGACGAGCCAGAGCATATCAATCGGGCCTGTCTCCTGGAGTTCTCGTTCACAGATGTTAGAACATTTGTCTCCTGTGTAATTGTTTCCATCATCACACTCTTCCCCTCTTTCGAGGATACCGTTACCACATGTAGAACCTTCTACACGACAGTTCCGATCGCATGAGTCACCTGAAAATGTGTTTCCATCATCACACTGCTCACCTTTTTCGACAAGGCTATTACCACAGACAGCACCGAGATCGACAGTCGTACGACATGAATTTGACTGATCACGGGCATCAGGATAACAATAGACAGTATAGTGACCAACTTGAGAAAATGTATATGGCGTTGTGTTGGCCTCAAACGTAGCGAGGACACTGTTATTTTTTGTAATAGCAATGACAGAACGACCCTGAGGTTGTCCAGAACAGAGAATAGAGGTTTGGAGAGGAGCAGCACCAGTAGTATCGAGAACTCGGACATTACAGAGGGCATTCACTACTGCCGTGCGACACTGATTGGTACATGCATCAGTATTGTTGGTATTTCCATCATCACATTGCTCGCCACCTTCTCGGACACCGTTACCACATGTAGCAGTATTTCATGGAACAAGACAAGCATTGGTACATCCATCATTATTGTTGGCATTTCCATCATCACATTGCTCGCCACCTTCTCGGAGGCCATTTCCACAGACAGAAGCATTACAGACATTGGAACATCCATCATTATTGTTGGTATTTCCATCATCACACGATTCATGCCCTTCGATAATACCGTTACCACACAGTGGCAAGGTACAAGTGTTTGAACAAGCATCGAGGTTATTCTTGTTCCCATCATCACACTGTTCATTGTAGTCTCGGACAGCATTTCCACAGGTTGCATTGGCAGGAGCCTTGAGGAAAAAATATGAACATTCTGAATGTGTCACTCCACGATCTGGTGAGAGAACACCATTTTCTCGTATATTTGATTTTGTGATAAATTTTACAGAGTACGCTGGAGAATTGTAATTGATACCTGCAGGGACAGCACCATAAGTGATAGCCGTGTTTGACTTCATCTGAGCCCATACCCATGCACTTCCACCGTTCCCATGATCGACGAGATTGAATTTGTCAGTGATATTTCCTGTAGGACCAGCGACGATACCCTGGTAAGCAGTACCTGTGATAGAACTCTGAGAGAGGTCTATCCACTCCTGCTGAGCAGATGTGAGACCAGAACGAGGGATAAAAGTATCACTTGGGCGGTTATTTTGACCGAGGTCAAAGGCATAACACTGTCCACATGATGAACCTCCAGGCATGAGCGCACAATTGGCTGTATAGGCATGTGCCGAGAGCGCAAGAGTCGATCCGATGAGGAGGAAAAGGGTTCAAATACGTCGCATAAATATTGGATTACTTCACTACAATACCACTCTTTTATATACGGGTCAAATATCTCACGAAAAAATGCAGTAGACAAATAGTTTTTTTTTCATATAGTCACGCCACGTTGTTTCAACGGGACGTATCCGCCAAAGGCGGAAGCACCCCTCAGAACAAGATGTCACGGGAACGTATCCGCCAAAGGCGGAAACACCCTAAACATGAGATGTTACGGGAACGTAGCTCAATTGGTAGAGCAGCACCCTTTTAAGGTGATGGTCCTGGGTTCAATTCCCAGCGTTCCCACCAGACTTTTACACTTGAACCCAATTGCCACTCGGATTGCGATAAATGCAATCCTCCGGTTCAATTCCCAGCGTTCCCACCAGACTTTTACACTTGAACCCAATTGCCACTCGGATTGCGATAAATGCAATCCTCCGGTTCAATTCCCAGCGTTCCCACCAGTTTGTCTTTGACAAAAGAAACAGTAAGAGAAACAGTAAAAGAGAGGATTTTTTGATATCATCCACGCCAAAAGCGTGGATTTTTTTATAAAAGATACCGCTGTTTTTCTTTTTCTTATTCTTTTTTCTCTACTTTCCCGGCTGCAGTCCGTAGTAGTGCAGGAGAAAATCTGCTATAGAGTGAAATGCCTTTGCAGAAGAAAACTCCGCATACTGTGTGCTTCTCGGACGATCAAAACGCACAAGAATGACAAACTTTGGATTACTCGATGGGCCAAAACCTGCATAGGAAGTATTCGTACGACCATTTTCACCTTTTTCAAATCACCCTTTACTACTCGCAATCTGCGAGGTACCGGTCTTACCCGCAAGTGAATAGCCCAGAACTCCCCCTGCTTTGGCAAAACCAATCCGTGCTGACTCTGTGAGCATGGCAGTAATTTTTTGAGATGTAGAGGTACTGATGACCCGGCGAACTGGAATTGGCTCAGTATCAACGGTATCACCATCAGGATAGACACGTTTCTGGACGATGTAGGGTTGCATGTAGACTCATCCGTTTGCAAGAGCTGCATACGCTGCTGCCATCTGTATCAGATTGACCTGGATACCCTGACCGAATGCCATAGTAAAGAGTTTGGCCTTGGGCCATTTTTCATACGCCTCAAGAGAACCAGTGTGTTCACCGTCGAGAGTTATGCCAGTGATATCTCAGAGTCCAAATTTTTTGAGATACTCATAAAAGAGAGGTTTACCAACTTTTTGGACGATATTGATCATACCGACGTTACAGCTGAAATTTACTGCATTGCGAAATGTATGCCATCACTGACATTTATTGTTATCGAGGTTGCTGATTTTGAATTCATCGATCTTGATAGATCAACGGTCCTCATACATCATATCCGGCTCTATCTCTCCCGAATCGAGACCGATGGCCGTTGTGAGACCCTTGAAAATACTTCCCGGCTCATAGGGGGCAGTAATCGAAATATCCTGATGGGCCAACAGTCCGACACCATTTTCGTAGACATAGAGTTTTTTATTTGGATCAGCCATTGCAAGCAGCATGAGGTCTTCATCCTGCAATTCATCAACAGTGATGAGTCTATTCTCAAAAACTTTTTTGACCGTCCCTGTTGGTGATTCGACAAAAAGCACTTTACCGAGCAAAAAACGTACAGGATCGTCCCCATGATCAGCGGGGATAAATGGGACAATTTTTTCGACATTACCTGGTCTATCTGGATCAAACGTCGGATAACTCCCGATGGCACGGATAGCTCCCGTCATCGGATCCATGACGATACCTGCAGCGGTATTCGCACCCGTTGTACGCACTCACTCTGCGAGAGCGTCCATCATCGCTGCCTGAATATTTGGATCTACGGTGAGGTAGAGATCAACTCACTTCACCTCCTGCTCATTATCTTCATCGAAAATAGGTCGACCGAGACTATCTCTGCGCTCTTCTTTTTTCCCTGACTTACCAGCGAGCATATCATGAAAATATCACTCAATACCGAGTCGACCGAGACCATCACTATCGACATATCCCGTTACTTGAGCCGCCGCTGGACCAGCAGGATATTGACGGACAGGATGATCGATGAGCTTGATACACTTAAAGAAGGTATTTTTGAGTATAAAATCATCCTGACTCTTGAGGGGGTATTGTTTTGTGAGGGTGCTCTGATTCGCTATTTTTTCATTGATTTTGAGAGAAATTTCTGGATCCAGTTTTTCGACAATATCGACATTGCGATTTTTGCGAAGCGTGAGAGCATCATCGAGTTCAGACGCTGGGATACCCAGCGTACGGAGTATCTCCTCTACCCCTCTTGAGTGGTCAAAACGAGTCGGATCGACATATACGACATCTCCGATGATGGTCAGTCATGGATTCTGGAGGGCTGTCAATGTACTGACAGCGACAGAAGAGAGATTTTCAGCGAGGAAAATACGTGTCTTGTAAATACGACGGACTTGCTCACGAACAGTCGGCGTGATAAAAGCTATGATAGACTCTCGAGAAAAATCAAAATTTGGTGGAGTGATATAGGTATTTGTGTATTTGAGCATGTTGTCGAAACAACTCACTTGTGTCCGATTTTCACACAGATGTGCGTAGACGATTTCTGTGAGAAATGACTCGAGCATATCGGGATTACAACTGGCAGATGGATCGATCTTGAGGTCTTTTGCGATGGATGTCGTCGCGAGGATACTGGTTTCCAGCGTCGTCTGCCCCCCTCAGCGATGTGGATCGAGAGTGGCATAGATAGTTCCTCGGTTCACGGAAAGCTCTATTTCTCGGAGTTGTTGGCGGTCAGCGAGGGTTTTATAAAACTCATGGTCAACGAGCGTGTATCGTGCGAGAGTAAAGAGAATGGTACACACGAAAAAAAACCCAACCAACATAACCAACCCCATACGTGTCTGCGTAGAGAGGAGGTCGATGATATAGCCTATTTTTCTGAGAAATTCGCGCATAAAAAACTAGAGGTAGTGTATCGGTTTTTTGCTCTGAAGAAAGTCACAAAAGATGCGGATAGAAGGAGTTGTGGTAATATAATGAATCACATGGCCGTGAGCCTCCAGCATCTGGGCAAGCATCCACAGTGGGATATGACGCTGTCCAAAGACGATATCAGATGCCAGATTATCATAGACGATATAGATATCCGTATAGTGTCCGAGACGTTTCACGAGCGTCCGACGAGTACCGAAGAGGATGGGATGCGTACCGGCGAGGATATCGAGATAGATCTTTTTCTGAGTCGAGATAGATTTCGGATGATGATCGATAACTGCAGGAGATGCTACGCTCGCCCACGATTTCACGGAGACTCATTCAGGCAATATCACCGCTCCAGGTTTTTCAGGGAGAATGCTCTTGAGATAGGATTTAACCCCCTCTTCATCTGGTGCAACGATGTACTCCGATTCTCCCTTCTTTTCTTCTGAGACAGGAGGTGTGAGACTGAGAAAATTTTCTTTTTCAAAGAGAGAAAAAACTCCCAGAGGAAGAAAGAGCTGAGCGACGGTGTGGAGCCGGACAAAGAGCTGACGAGCGAGCTGGATCAAGAGCGCGATTTCACTCGGAGAAAGCCACGGTGTCGAACAATGCGGGCCGGTAATAGGTTTTATCTCGCCTTCGTATGGAAGCTCCTTGCCGATATCCGCAACGATACCAATAATCGTATCATTACCCCAGGGGATATGGACACTACTCCCCACCTGCACAAACGGTCGAAACTCCTCTGGCAGACTATAGGTCAGAAGAGTATCATCGAACGAGCGAGAGTATGGGATAATAGAGCAGAGCACAACTTTTCAAAAAATTATAAATGATAAGAAAAGACTATCAGATGAGCTGCTGAGTCCTCTTGTATTCCTGTATTGGATGCCTCATAGTCCTGAGTACATCGACAAACAAATCACGCCCAAATCTGAGAGCATCTTTTCCCGATTGCCCAGCTCCGATAGCCAAACCTCCAACATCAGCCGATAGACTCTCCCCTATGCGTGATCATTCACATCGACGAATAAAATCTCCGAACCATTTCTGTCACAAATCATACTGAATGAAATCAGTATTAAGTGGGGTAAAGAGAGCATCGAGCTGTTCTTGTTTTGAATCGGTGTTACCTTTTTTTTCTGTATTTTTCTGGGGGAAATTGCTCACATCAGCGAACACATCAGGACGCTCCTGCTTCTCTATCTTTGACACAAATTCAATTTTTTCATTTTTCGCAGCATCTATGGCTTCTTTTTTTGCTTTGAGATACTCAGAAGATTCTCCATTTTTTTTGGGTTGTTCAGAAGGCTTATCTCACAATCATTCGGACAGTTGTTTCATGGAGATATTCTATTCAAAGGCCGGCAAATACAACCTCTACTCCCCTATTTCCTCCTGAGAAAGCCAAAAATTCTCCCACAATTTCAAAGCATTCAGAACTTCTGTCTGTAATAACTGAAAACGCCCTGGAGTGTCAGCCACGAGTGCAATCCCCTCTTTTACGTCACCAGCATGAAGCTTCTCAAGCAAAATATGATAGGTACAGTAGAAGAGTTGCTCTTCTGAGAAAAAAGATTGACCATTATTTTTTATTTTCCTCAAATACACATACATCTTTTTTACTATTTCCTCTGCAATTAATTCCACAATCAATATCCACGAAAATCCCTCTTCAATACTTTTACCAAAACCTGCTTCCATTGCCTGCATCAAATCAAGTGTCGCTGGTCTCAGGGTAATATCTGTGTTTCAAGCCTCTCTCAATGAACGAACAATATCACCATCAAACATTTCATAATGTACTCGTTCGTGACTTCTTTCAAATCATGGAAGTTTTTCCGCACCTTGTAATGTACGACAATGTCATCCATCATCAGCCAAGACGGCATCAACTTTTGTACGAATTATTTCGAGTCTCTGAATAGCTAAAGTATCTTTTTTGATATAGGCACGATTGAGAGCAAGAGAGACTTTGGTAAGAAGTTGTTGCCCTGAAAGATAAAAAACTCGTGTTATCTGAAGCCACTGATGCATACGATCCGCATGATCTCAGAGAGACATATCACTACGGTATCTCATAGCATCTTGAATAGCTGTCATAGCTGATGATGCTGTAATGCCCCGAACAATTCAATCAATCTGATTATCTGAGGATGTTGTCATAAAAATTGTTATTTAGGTAAAGTCTCCCCGTCATCTAAATGTTTCTGAAGAGCTTTTACGATGATTTCTTGAGCTTCATCAGACAAGTCAAACCATCTCGTTTCATTCCACCACATTTGAAAATTTGGTCATACAGAATCACCCATTCAAAGAAGAGATTGTTGCCACAACAATCTCACCCATATGACATCTTTTTCTGTTACTCGTCAATCAAGTGGCTTGAGTGGTCAAATAAGGGTATAAAGAGTTTTGTAGCCGTGCGTCACAAAAAGATCTCAAATTCATTCTAAATGCAGAGGCTGTCACAGGGGAATTTTTTCTCTCTTTTGTATATGATCAATAATGTCCACACTTAATTTAAAATATTTTTCTTGCCTATCTCCTCTTTTTAAAATTCAGACTACAGTCAGAGCAAATACTAAACCAAGACAAATTTTCCTTGTTCTACTTATTCATGGAGTAAAAGATGGTGTCGTTGCATGAGCCATAAATGCTACAACTTTACTCTTTCATATATTAAGTGTCAATAATTATAAATAAAATACTTTAATTATCTTGTTTTTGCTCTTCAGATAGATATAATAAAAGTGTCATAAAATATGACATATTATGAATATACTTCGTAACGCGCTCTCGCAGATAGGCCTCTCGGAGATGGAAATAGCCGTCTACCTCGCTGCTCTCGAACTCGGTGAAGCAACCATGCAAGAATTGGCACAAAAATCCACCGTCAAACGAGCCACCATCTATACATTTATTGAGAAACTGAAACAATCTGGCCTCATACTCCAGACCAAACGAAAGAAACGAACGCTCTATATCGCCGCCCATCCTCAGACCCTCCTCGAAATCGAGAAAAGAAAAACTGAATCCATCGCAGGAATACTTCCTGACCTCTTGAGCATCTATAATCACGCGCTTCATAAACCCCGTGTGACATTTTTTGAAGGAAAAGAAGGTATACTCTCTGTCTATGACGATACGATTCGTGAGAAGAAACCAATACAAGCTTGGAGTGATTTCGATGCCATGCAGGAAATACTCGGAGACACTTTTATGACAACTTACCCCGAAAAAAGAACCGAGAAAAATATCTACTTTCACTGTATCACGAGAAAAACAGACACATCGATGAAGCTCCAAAAAAGTAATGCGAAAAATCTCAGAGATATGCGATTTATGACGCGTGAAAAACTCAAAACCGAGATAAATATCTACGGTAACAAGGTAGCATTTATGAGTTTTCGAAAAGAGAAACCCTTTTCCGTCATCATCGAAGATGAATGAATATCAGAAACTCTCCGCTCTGTGTGGAGCGAACTGTGGCATCACTTAGGACAATAATTATTGTCTCTCCTTTGGTATTTTTTCGAGAAGTTTTTTGATCTTTGAAGGCTTCGAGCGAGGAGCAATGTAGGTTGACTCTTTTGTCTGTACGATGACCATATCTTCGATCCCCTCAGCGACAAGAAGACGGCTCTCGTCCATATTCCAGAGAAGTGAATTGGTGACATCTTCTATGACGACATCCCCACGAATCGTATTACGTTCTGTATCGAGATTGCTGACAGAATAGATGCGATCCCATGTCCCCACATCTGACCAGAGAATATGCATCGGAATAACAGAGATATTTTTTGTCTTTTCTGAGAGTGCTTGATCAATTTGAGTCTCTGGAAGATTTGGATACATGAGAGTGGCTTCGACAATATCTTTTGTATCAAATATTTTAGCGATTTCTGGAGAATGAGCTCGAAACTCACGAACAAAATCCCCTATTTTTCCGAGATACATGCCACTATTCCAGAGATATCCTCCGTGGAGCAGATATGATTGAGCTGTTGCTTCATTTGGTTTTTCTTGAAAAGCGACTACCTCAGAATATTCAGAAAAAGAGGTGCCGGTTTGGATATATCCATAGCCAGTATCAGGCGACGTCGGCTGGATACCAAATATGATGATATGTCCGAGTTTCTGAGCTGCTGTCACTCCTGCCTGAATATAGCGAGCAAATGTATCAAGTGGTGAGATCAAATGGTCAGAATTAGTCACAACCACAACATCTTCCGGACTCGCTCACTGATGAATCAAATTTACGAGTGCAAAAGCATAGGCAGCAGCAGTATTCCGCCGTGCTGGTTCTGTGATAAGTGATATATTTTTTTGTCTCTTCGTTAGTATTGGTTGGATATGTTTTTGAAGTCCATCAATGGTGCTTATCATCGTATGCTCAGGATCAGCACCGCAAGCCTCTACGCGATCAAGGGCATGGTCGAGAAGAGTTTTACCATCTCCGATATCCATGAATTGTTTTGGTGTTGATTGAGTTGAGAGTGGCCAGAGGCGTGTACCGCCTCCACCAGCAAGGATAATATGATAGGTGGACATGCGGAAAGTATAGGTAAAAATAGGAAAATAAAACTTTTACCAAATCTGACTGTTCTAAGTCTGTTTTCATAGTCTCCCCGCGTGATCATAAATAACTGCCAAAGTATTGTGATAAGAGTGAGAATAAATACTGTGAGAAAGCCCTCGTGATTCTTTCAGATAAAACCAAAAAAATCAGTCCATGATTAATGGTACAGGAAAAGTAGCGGTGTTGAAAGAACCTTTTTCGTTTAAATTATGTGTAAATCAAAATATTAAACTCGAATAATATTGCGCTACTTCTTGATTAAAGCATTTCTTCAACACAAATGGTACGAATACTCGATCTATCGTCTCTTCGATAAGGGGGGCTTTTATAGATGATTCCACTATATCATCCCAAAAGGAAGGTACTTCTCAGCGCTCTTTCATTATTTTTTCATGATATTCCTGACCAGCATTTCAGGATTTCACCGAAAAAAAACTCGCGAGAGTATGCCACGCCACACCAACTAATATCATTTTCACAGTTCCGTCCACCGTATCACCATATTCCTGAGACAGAGGTTTGATGATATATTTTTCAAAAAAATCATCTATAGCATAACAAATAGTATTTCTCACCTCAGCATCGAGTCAGAGTAAGGCAGTCACTATAAGAGCAGTCCTTCATATATTGGACTCATGAGATTGCACGGCTTCTTTTTTCTCAAGCTTCTTTTTATGTTTGAGCTGTAGCTTGGCAGAATCGCGAGCAGTAATGCTCTCCACCGCACTCGATACAGTTGGCACAAGCGCAAAAAGGCTCAATGCCTTGAGCATACCTCTTCTACTGCAATTTACTGGTGATGCCTCAGGGGAATTCATCGGTTCTTTATATCTATATTTTTACAATGTCAATTGTCCAAAGGCGCTTTGCAATAATCATGCGCTGAATATAATCCCCCCATGACCAAAGACCACATCACCAAATCTATCACCATAAAAGCTCCAGTCGAAACTGTCTGGCGCGTCTTCACCGACCCCACACTCACCTCGAAAATGGGAGGCAAATACGTCACAGATTGGAAAGTCGGCAGTGACTTTGGTTGGATGGGCAACGACGGTGTCATGTACACTCGCGGCGCTCTCCTCGATATCAAGAAACACGAACTTATCCAGCACGACCTCTTCGATGCTGAGGACACTGGCGAAGTCACCTCCGTCATCACCTATAAATTTAGCACACAAGGTAATAATACCATCCTCACTGGCACCGAAGGTCAAACAGAAGACCTCGATGAAGAAGAATACGCTGATGCGGTCGCTGGATGGGATGAAGCACTCACAGCAGTAAAAGAGATAGCTGAAGGCGCAGATAAAAAATAAAAACCTGAAATCCAGAAACGGGTTTTTAGGGGCGATACTACTCTCGCCAAAACAGAAACGAGAGTCCGAGAGCAAATACTGTTTGAGCGTCCTGAAAACAGAAAATAAGCTGCTGAATTGGAGAGCGAGTTTATTTGCTTTCGGTGGTTTTGGGTACTTTTGCCATCAAAAGT
>CAZLKD010000018.1:0-12114 GCA_964560015.1 uncultured Candidatus Peribacteria bacterium | reverse complement strand
TTGCGACCCTCGGTTTCGAAGACCGGTACTCTTCCAGCTGAGCTACGAGTGCATAAAACATGTCCTATTACAAGTAGCGCAAGAAAGTCGGTCTGAGAAACCGGTTTCGAAGACTGTGGAGCGCCAGATGAGAAATGCCTGAATGGCATTTCGAATCAAGCGTAACTGACAGCTGAGCTACGAGTGCCTAAATCAATGAAAAATGAAGAATTAAAAATGAAAAATGAGGGACTTTTAAAAGAATTCCTTTCTGTTTCTGTTTCTATTTCTGTTTTTCTCAAGTCGATTATAGGTAAAAGGTGAATTGTGCAAAATATTTCTCTTTTTCTCTTCATTTTGAGAGAAACTTTGGCTTTTAAAACTAAATATTATTTAGTCAAATATCTGAACCTGTTAAAAATCGAGAACGGACTATACTGGTGACACCTATGAAAAATATACTCCTCATAACATCTTGCTTGCTCATTCTGACAGCCTGCACCACAACTCCGATCAAGACATCAGAGAAGCCTGTTGTTAGCAGTGAAGTCATCACGAACACGCCTACTGCCACGAACACACCTCCTACTACTCCCACAAAAACTCCCACAAAGACAATACCAGTAACAACCCCAGAAAAAGTAGTCCCAAATACGACAAAGCCCGAGGTCACGGCAGACGATCTCACAAAAGAACTCGATAGCCTCATCGATGCTATCGTGTCGAGCAAATAATTCCTACACATGATACGCGACTTTAGAATAGAAAATCACCTCTTCTCCCCTCATTTGCGCAATGGTTCATATGGGGCATTTTTTGAGCAAAGCACAGAATATACCATAGATATCACGAGTACTGCGACAGTCGCTTCTTCCCTCTGACACATAGATACCCTGCCTGTTACTCACCAAATTCTTGAACTGGAATCAAAAGTTTCAAGAGTCCTCGCCCAAATGGAGATAGCAGGAGTGTACGTCGAGAAATCCATACTCCAGACTCTCGAACAAGAACTCACAAAAACACTCCAGGAAATAGAATCAAAAGTAGCCGCGCAAACTGGTGATACCGTGGTCAATCTCGCCTCCCCTCTCCAGCTCCAGAAGCTCCTCTTTGAAACAATGCAGATAAAGCCTCTCAAAAAGACAAAAACTGGATGGAGTGTCGATGAAGAAACCCTCACAATACTTGCCGAAAACCATGAGATATGTCGTGATATTCTCACTCACAGACATGCTAGTAAACTCCTCGGGACCTATGTGCGTGGACTCCTCAAATATATCAGTCCTACTACTGGGCGTATCCATAGTAGCTATGACACGCTTGGTGCCAGCACGGGACGCATGAGCTCCAATGATCCAAACCTCCAGAATATTCCTGCGGGTGACCCGTGGAGCGATGAAATCAAAAAAGCATTTCGACCACAACAAGATAACTGGTCTTATGTCGTCGCCGATTATTCTCAGATAGAGATAAGAATCCTGGCATGCCTCTCTGGCGACGAAAAAATGCTCTTAACCCTGAAAGAAAAAAAAGATCTCCATCTCGAAACTGCAAAAGTCCTCTTTGAAAAAGAAAATATCTCAAAAGCGGAGAGAAGCATGGCAAAAACTGTGAATTTTGGAGTTATGTATGGTATCACAGCATTTGGTCTCTCAAAAATGCTCGGGAAAGCTCCGGCAGAATGTGCTGTCTATATTGATAGATTTTTCTGACTCTACCCCTCGACGCGAGAATACTTCGACCATATCGTCGCAGAAACACAAAAGGTCGGCTATGCAGAAACTTTTTTTGGCCGAAGAAGGACTATCAAGGGACTCTCTGATAAAAACTCAATCGTCCGTGAACAGGCCAAGCGTGAAGCGATGAATATGCCTATTCAGTGAACCTGTGCCGATATCCTCAAATACGCAATGGTAAAAATTGCAGATGAATTTACAACAAAAAAACTAGAAGCAAAACTGATTATGCAAGTCCACGACGAACTCGTGGTCGAATGTCCTGATACCGAGACAGAAACAGTCACAAAAATACTCCATGAAGTCATGGAGCATATTGTCAGCTGGGATATCCCTATGGCTGTCGAGGTGAGCGTCGGGAAAAACTGGCTGGAGGCAAAAGGATAAATTATCTTATTCTCCTCTCCCCTCTGTATTTTGCATCTCTCTAAATTGTCTATGGGGATCAAGGAGATATTGAAGAGTACTACCTAAGAGTCATGTACCCGGTACTTCTGGTGCCGAATCGAGTCTTTCTTCTTCTTTTGTGGTAGCAAGAATAAGAGTTGTAGCTGCCGCCATGGCAAGACAAAGGCGAACAGTCTTGCTAGACCAAACACAGTCAGCAAGAAATCAAATAGCGCCCTTAACTGCATCTAGCGTATCTCCGGGTTGAGATATATAATTTCTGAATCACATATATAAAAAAGTTAAAAAATAAGTAATTAATGATGTCCACGCTCTAGATTGAAACTAAAGCCTGTTCGCAGTCAAAACACTGTTTCATCCTTATGGTTTATATCACCAACGAAGAAAAATCTTCAGGTATGCTGTTTATTAGTAATCACGACACCAGTACTTCATTCGAATGAAGTACCAATTCATGTAGCATGATTAACAGCAAGATTATAAACAAAGGCAAAATTGCCGGTCTCGAATGCAGTACCAAGAATCTCTACACTAGATAATACATGAGGTGATCATTTCATATCAAAACCGGCTGAACCGGTAAAAAGCAATCGTAGTTTATCAGAAAACTTATGCTGTAATCCAATAGTAGGAGCTATAATAGTCAGTCTCTCGTGGTGACCAGTATCATGTGTGGCTATATCTTTTTCTACTTTTTTTGGATCATGAGGATCATGGCCATCATGCGTCTCAGGAGCATGCGCAGATGTTTCGTGAGTATTTTCTAGAGGCTGCTCTGTGAAAGCCCAGATTCACCATTGTAATTGAGTTTTGGGATTCAGTTGTTTCAGTATACGGAAAAATAATTCCATTTCGTTATCTATAGCATGTCACTCGAACGGTCTATTAGGCGATAAATTTCTCACATAATGTGCAGCAATTAAATAATTATCACTTCACCAATGAATACCGGCAGATGTATATATGCCCTCGTCTACTTCTCAGCGAGTACCTATATGACGCAATGACACATCTGCATCAAGAGATTTATGCCATACCATATTTGGACTCGGATCAGAAGGTAAAACAACTTGCTCCCCTGATGTAGTTGAAAAGTTTACATCTTCAGCAAGCCCATGTGGCTTGTCTTGAGCAAAAGAAAGAGAAGCTACTGATAACAATAAGGCTCCTACAAGATTTCTATAATTCTGCAGGACAGAAAACATATGATTATTTCGTAATCGTTGAGTTGCCACTCAAACTCAGGTTGATAATTGGGGCTCATTCATAAAAAATAACTTAAAAAATAATTTCGCGCAGATTATATTGCGAAAAATCATTTGTCAAGCCCTTCAAAACTAGGAATTTTTAGAGAAACCAACTCGTATCTTTCCCTGAAAATAACGCTGAGCTCATCACCGCTCTCGTAGCACCAGCTTCAATACAGAGAGGTAATGTAGTTTGTGCTACACCGCCATCGACGAGAATCGGAAGTTCTGGGTTTTTATTGTGAATTTCGGCTATTTTTATCATCATTTCTGGGATAAATGGTGTACCAGAATAGCCACCCTTCACTGTCATCACGAGAACATAATCAATCTCCAAAAGATATTGATCTATATTTTCAGCTGGGGTTATATCTAGGAGAGCTAGTCCTACTTTTTTCCCAGCATTTTTGAGATATTGAATAGTCGCATGGATATCCTCATCACACTCTACATGAAAAGCCACTGCCTGTGCACGCTCAAAAGCAGGGGTAGAAAAGTACAGCGATGGTTTCTGTACCATTAAATGAATATCAAGAGGTAAATCGAGATGAATCTCTGAGACATCTTCTGGGCGAAGCATCATAGAAGGTACAAAAACACCATCTCAAATATCATAATGGATGCCAGCCACTGGGATAGTAAGTTCAGAAATCCTCGTATCCCACGATGTTGGATCATCTTTGAGGGCGAGAATTGATGGGTAAATGGAGATTTTTTGCATATTCCGAGTATAGGTTCTTTCATTCGGTTTTCAAGCAAACCCATCCCCCATTCCAGGTTGCAATTCAGGGGTTTTTTTATAGAGTCTCTTGGTGTCATTTGTCCATCTCCATCTCCATACACACTATTCGTTTCTCCAGGGCCTCGGTGATCCTGAGGCTTTTGTCATGCGAGCAAAAGAACTCGGTATGCCAGCACTGGCTATCACCGATACAGATAATCTCCATGGGGCATTTGAATTTTATCTGCTCTGTAAGAAAAAAGGCATAAAACCTATTATCGGTGTAGAAGTCTTTATCTGTGAGCAAGGACAAAAATACGACGCTCGCGATGCAAAAGTCTATAGCCTCATCCTCCTCGCCAAAAATTTTAGCGGATATAAAAACCTCATACAGCTCACCACAAAAGCCTATCTGGATGGAAATGTTGGTTCAAGGGCTCAAATTGATTTTGCCACACTCGAAAAATACGCACCAGACACCATCGCCCTCTCCGGAGATCTCACCAGTGAACTCGCTCAGCATGTCGTCTCTGGGAAAAATAATACATTTCTCCTCGAGAGAATACAATACTATCAAAACGTCTTTGGAAAAGACCACTACTACCTCGAAATAGGTGAGCATCCTGACCGTGGATCACAAGGGGCATATAACCAAAAACTCGTCGAGCTCAGTAAGCTCTCAGGTGTACCACTCGTCGGGTCAAATGATGTTCATTATGCTCGAATCGAAGATGCAGAAGCTCAGGATTTTCTCTCATGTATTGGTAGCGGACGTCGTCTCGATGACCCAGATAGAAAGACACTCATCGATGGGAATTACGCGCTCCGCCCTGCCGAAGAAATGCGAGAACTCTTTGCCTACGCTCCGGAGGCGTGTGAAAATACACTGAAAATCGCTGACATGATCGATATAGATATCCCTCATGGAAAACCTCTCCTCCCCACATATGCTCTCAACGGAAAAGAAAAAATCAGAAAAGAAAATTATCAAAAATCGTATCCCTCTGATTTTGAAACGCTCACCGACCAAGAATGGTTGCTCCGATGGACCTGTTTTGAGGGGCTCAACAGGCGGTATGATTTTACTCTCTCCGAATCAGATATCATCGAGTGTGTTCATAAGGAAATAAAAGCGGAAATACCTACCCTCAAGGAACTCTCCCCCGCTGATCTCCTCGAGCTCCCAAAAACATGGAGAAATGACAAAAAAGAAATCATTTACAAAAATCTCCCTGAAGTACATAAGTCTATATTTGATCGTCTAGAATACGAACTCGCCGTCGTCCATCTCATGGGGTTTGATGGCTACTTCGTTATCGTGGCCGACTTTATCAGTTGGGCACGAGAGCATGATATCCCTGTCGGACCAGGCCGTGGTTCTGCTGCAGGCGCCATCATCGCCTACCTCTCGGGAATCACCAATATCGACCCCCTTCGATACCAGCTCCTCTTTGAGCGTTTTTTGAATCCTGCTCGTGTCTCCATGCCCGATATCGATATCGACTTCTCCGATGAAGGACGTGGACGTGTCATCGAATATGTCCGAGAGAAATACGGTCACGATCAGGTCGGTCAAATCTGTACATTTGGTACACTGGCTGCTCGTGCTGCCGTGAAAGACGTCGGTCGTGCACTCGGTATACCCTTCGCTGAGATGAATCAATTTGCGAAACTCATCCCTGCTCGACCAGGGATTACCATCGAAGATGCCATCAAGGAAAATCCAGATCTCAAGAGAACCATCGATACCAATCCGCTCCACAATAAACTCATCACCAACGCCCAAAAACTCGAAGGAACCGTACGACAACTCGGTGTCCATGCCTGTGCCGTGATCATCGCTCCGAGTCCGATGACAGACTTCTGTCCTCTCCAGCATCCGCCAAAAGATGACACAGCTATTGTGACACAATTTTCTGCCTATCCCCTCGATGGTCTCGGACTTTTGAAGATGGACTTCTTGGGCCTCAGAAATCTGACCATCATCGATCGTGCCCTCCGTATTATCGAAAATACTCATGGTGTAAAAATCGACATCAATAAGCTCCCGATGGATGATCAAAAAGTCTTTGATGTCTTTGCAAAGGGTGATACAACTGGAATATTTCAATTTGAATCGGCTGGTATGCGACGATACCTCCAGGAGCTCGTGCCAAATAATTTCGAAGATATCATCGTTATGGTATCGCTGTACCGACCAGGTCCGATGCTCTACATCCCAACGTACATCAAGAGAAAGCATGGACGAGAGAAGGTAAAATACCCTCACGAATCGCTCGCAAAAATTCTCGAACTGACTCAGGGTATCGCTGTCTACCAAGAACAAATCATGCAAATCGTTCAGGCCTTTGCAGGATTCTCACTTGGTGAAGCCGATATACTCCGTCGTGCCATGGGTAAAAAAATCAAAGAACTCATGGACGAGCAAAAAGGAAAATTTATCGAAGCAGCGACCAAGCTCGGACACAGTGAAAAACTCGCGACCTATATCTTTACCGATATCATCGAGCCGTTTGCGGGCTATGGTTTTAACAAATCACACGCTGCTTGTTACTCAATGATTGCCTATCAGACAGCCTACCTCAAAGCCTACTACCCTACTGAATTTCTGACAGCTCTCATGGTCTCAGATGAAGATGATACTGACCGAATCGTACTCGAAATCAATGAAGCAAAATCAAAAGGGATTCAAGTACTCGTCCCGGACGTCAATGAATCTCGCAGACACTTCACCTATATCGATAAGACAAAAATACGTTTTGGTCTCAAAGCGATCAAATGAGTCGGCGATGGCCCAATCGGTACCATATTGGCAGGACGTGAAAATGGACCATATACCTCGCTCGAAGATTTCGTCCAACGAACTGGATCCGATGTTATCAATAAAAAAACACTTGATGCGCTCATAAAAAGTGGGGCAATGGATACGCTCGGTGAACGTGGCCATATGCTCGCAAATATGGAGCGTATGGCAGGATATCTCCGCGAAGTCGAGCACAAAACAAGCACCAAGCAAATGGACATGTTTGATCTCGGATGAGAAGCAGGCAATGGTGGATGATTGATACTGCAGGAAGCGCCTCCTCTCTCTTTTGAAGAAAAGATACGAGAAGAAAGAAATGCCATTGGTATGAGTATTTCCGGTGATCCACTCGACGGACTCAAACGTTACATAGAGAGAAAATCTATCGGGCTCGCAAAGGTCCAGGAATTCCTCAAAACTCTTGAAGAAGTCATCATCGACGAGACCATGGTCGATGCAGAAGTGAGTGATAGCTCTGAGGCAATAGTTACTGAGGAAAAGGAAGCAGACGCTCCTCCTCTCGAAGAAGAAGTAAAAAAGACAAAGCAGGAAAAACCTATCGTACAGGTTATCGGTTATGTCGATAGTATCAGAAAAATACAGACAAAAAAAGGTGAAAACATGCTCATCGTCATGTGTTCCAGTACTGGATGGAAATTTACTGCTATAGTCTTCCCAAAAACATACAATCAGGTCGCGCACCTCTTCAAGGAATGAGAAATCGTCCTGGTCAAAGGCCGTCTTAACTGCAAAATAGAAATGAAAGAAATATCTATCGAGGCAGACCAGGTAAAGAGATCAACTATTTCAGATTTGCGTACCGCTGCACAAAATGATGGTATATTTTGAGATGAAGAAACGACAGAGAAAAAAGAATCGCAAGCAGAACCGGTTTTTAATACTCTACAAAAAAAATATACCTACCTCACAGAGGATAAAAAAATAATTATTAAGCTTCCTCTCGGAACACCAAAAGAAATCCTGCTCGATATAAAAAACATCCTCGAGAGCTATGCGCCAGGAGAATATCATGTTTGGCTGGATATAGCAGGACAAATAATTGATACTAAAAAAAATATTTCCTCCGACTAATAAACCAGCTTTCGATAGCAATTTTCGCAGAGTATTTTTCTCTGAGCAGGATCATACGTCGTCTGAATTTCGGTGTGACATTCGGCACATTCGGTAGCCTTTAGTTGCTTACGATTCATAAAAGCTATACGCTCGTTGTAACGAACCTGGGGATGCTTGCGAGGAATCGGAAGATCATTGGTGATATAGAGTTTGAGCTCTTCTCGAAGTATACGAAACGGTTCGCCACTTTTTTCACACTGAATAATGCCAGTTAGAAGCATATCGATATTTTTTGTAGCAGTCTCTTTAGAGATTTTCTCAGGATTATATTCAGCAGTATCAAGCGGGATAACATAATTCGCTGTACGGTCCTTTCTTGGAATATCGTACCATTCCCAACCATATTTCTCGACAGTCGTACGATCAAGAGGTTGGTCGTCAACACCAATAGTTTCATTGTATCCAAAAGGCGAAGTACTCGGATGGAAAAATTCACCCCACTCCCCCGTCGCACGCATATGATCGATAATTTTTGGTACGAGATTATCATATTCTTGCTCATTCAGAGCCATATTGAGGACAGCATGTCCAGCATGTCTCAATCATACACAGCCAAAAATATGATGAGCATTCTGACACCAAGATGAATAATACCCATCAGAACAATATTCACAGCACGCCGTAAAAGCTATGCGAGAACTATTGCCTGAACCGAGGGACTCTAGAAGATGGTCAGAATAGTACCCGAAACCATTCATGTCGAGGCTATCTTTGGCAAATTTTGAAGAGCCAACATATTTTACATTTTCACATTCGAGGACTTCGAAACCGAGGACATTTTTACACCCTACCATATAATCTCCGATGGAATTTTCAGAATTGATATTATGATTGCAGCGAACCGGTTGGTTTTCGTGAAATTTCTGTACACGTGCAAGAATAATTGGATAATTATCGTGCGCTATGCGTAGCTCACGAACTCGCGAATCATAGACAGATTTTTCAAGTTTTTCATTAAAAATACAGTACTGCTGACCAGTGAGATTGGTACAGCCAAAACAGTCCTGACAGCCAATACAAGAAGAACAAAATCGGCAGTCGCGACAATTGGTACAGTCCTGAGAATAATACACATTATAACATTCATTACAGTTGAGACATTCGTAACAGTGATTATTTTTGGTACCAAAATACATATCCAAGCAATCTTTTGATTGTGCACATCATTTACAAAACATACAGTCCTCAAGTGTCCCCGAATTAAAACAAAGATAGCAATTTTTTGACCCCACTTTCCCTCCTCAGAACCAGTTGGTATAGTCACAGTTTTCATTTTGACCTGTATGATAGAGTGCCATCATGGGTACATCATGCCAGAGCTCCCCAACCTGTGATAAAAAAGGACGATCAAAATCCACCTTGCGACCATATTCAAAAGCCGACCAACTATCACCATGCCAGAGATCGGTTTCACACACTTTTCGATCATCCTCAGGATGATACATGGTGACCAGTGTCTTACCTGTAAAACAGGATTTTTTCTCATAGAGATAACGCTCATTACGAAATGCCATTCGTCGTTGCATGCGGGTAATAGGAGCAAGTGTCGGGGTTGGTATGCTATATTTTTTATCTCAAAATATTGGCGATATTTGGTCATAGAGAATCAAATCCCTGTCCGTGATGATAAATTTCTCACCCGATAGGAGACAGGTTTTCGTTTCGATAATTTTTTCTCACGGAAGAGGAAATATGTTCATATGTTTATCTTATGCCAAATACTATAGGGAGTTTTTTTGATTTTCAAAAACTCAATTCTGGGAATTTACGTGATATATAGGCAACTGAACTTCATCCATCTAGATTGAGGATAGATATATCTCTATACGTTCCGATAAATCGCGTTTCACTGAGTGCCACATCGCGAACCTGAGCCAAAGTCATCTTTCCATAGACCGTCAAGAACCAAACATCTTGCGTATTATCTTCGTGAGTAAATATAACCATCACTGTACGTGTATGGCTCGCCCCTATATACGTCTTTTGAGCAAGATTTTGAGTAACTTGGCCATTTTGCAATTGGTAGATAAGGGGGCCAAACTGGAGTGCAACATCACATGCTACCAGTTGATCTTCTGACAGATACCAGCTGTTGCCATAGATGTGGATGATACCACTCTTATCACGGCAGAGAATATGTGTGAGCTGAGGGTCATCATCGATAAAACGGGCATACCAATCATCACCAAACCATAGAAGCCCAGCATGATAGTTCCCTCCTTCAGTACGTCCAAAATACGATCCATTTATGAGAGTAGTATATTTTTTCTCTGTATCGAGATTACCAAATGCAGGCGTATCATATGGCGAATAAATAATATCAAATCCTTTCGGAGCATGTGTCCATGTAAACTCGCGATTATCATCATCGATGAGGCCTGACGTATCAATCATTTTGACTGCTGGGAGATGACGACTGATATACTCAAAGAGATACATCTTAGTGATGTCACCAGTTGGAATAAGCTTATTTTGCAAGAGAGGAAGCTGGGTCGAGAAAACCTGGAAAATGGTTGTCTTTTTAGCGCCAGATAATCGCTCGATATAAGCATTTATTTTTTTGGAAAGTGCTATCGCCTGTGTCTCAATGAGAGCAGAAGGAGTGTATGCATATGAACTGAGAACACAGAAGAAATAGAGAAGAGAAATGTATTTTTTCATAGTTTGATTTAGTAAATAAGTTTTCTATAACACTCCTCACAGCATATCTTACCTTGGAAGTTTTCTGGATAAGTAGTAGGTACAATGGTGTGGCATTCATGGCATGGGATATCTCGCATGGTACGTTTGTTTCTCTTGTTGAATCGTCTCTGTCGTCTACAGTCGAAGCATTCTCTGGGAAGAGGAAGAGAGTTCTTGTAGAGATAGTCGAGTTCTTGGGGGATGATTCTGTAGTTCTTGGCACAAGTTTCGCATTTACATATTCATTGTGCTATTTCAGGTTTTGCATCACGTATGTCATCTGGGAGTTCTGTGATAGTTTCTTTTCAGTAGGTTCCAGGGAGATTATCTTGCCATCTCCATCAGAGGGATAGTACTTCTTCTTTTGTTTTTGGGAACCACTGTTGAGCTATGGTTTCATTGTAGCATGATTCAGAGTATTTGATGGGAAAGAATTCTCAGTATTCACCATCTGCTTTCATCTTTTCTATGATCTTAGCTCGTAATACTTTGTAATCTTCTTCTGTGTACTGTTTGTTGAAGATACAATATTGGTGTTTTTTGAGGCCAACACAACCAAAGGAATCAGTAGAGGAAGTAATATTGAAGCAATACATCAAATCATGGCAATTGCTATCACAATTATAGAGAAAAGCATTATTGGACATATTATATCCAACCATAGTTGACTCATACATCCAATTCGAATTAATACCGTATTGATAAATATCATATGAATTCTTGAGTCAGAGCTGTATCTGGTAGCAATATTTACAATCCTCTATATCAGAACAATCAAAACATTGTGATGCATTTTTTGAAGTCAGGAGATGATCGCCCGTACAATTCTCAGTCATGAGAGTCGTGAGATTTTTAAAATAACACTGACTCTCGAGATCATGTAGTTTTTTCTCGGCGATTTTGACCATAGCATGAGAGCCAGTATGAAATTCGAGAACTTTTTTCTTATATACATCAGGAGAATACTCTTGATTGAGGATATGAAATTTTTTATTAACGAGGCCAGAGCAAAGGAAACAATCACTACATCCGAGACAATTTCTGAGAAAAGAAGAGTTCGTACAATTTTCACAATCCTGGCACCATGAGAGCGTATGACATTTCCGCACATCAACACACTCAAAACACCACTGGGATTCGTGACAATAGTGGTTATCGACACAATTCTTACATTTTTTTATACCGTAGCCGTAATAACAGTCCTCGTTATAACTCGCATGGAAGAGGAGGTAGCAGTTTTTCGCATGCCCTGCTTGATGCATAAAATCACTATTCTCTATTTGGCTATCTACTGCTGCATAGAGATGCGGTATTTTCTGTTGCATCTCGTGAAGTTGCTCAAAAAAGGATTTTGAAGAGTCGTAAACTACGCCATAACTCAGTGGATTAAATATGTCTCCAAAA
>CAZLKD010000017.1:0-12416 GCA_964560015.1 uncultured Candidatus Peribacteria bacterium | reverse complement strand
TCCCGCTCAAACAGTTCTCCGACATGCCATTCAGGCATCTCTCCGCTTAAAAATCTATTTCTGTTTTTCTGTAAAGTGTAAGAGAGTTCACTTACGTCAGGCCGAGTCACTCGAACACGTGAGAGTCCCATCGAAATAAAATAAAACCACCCTTTTGGGGTGGTTTACGATTTGTAATGGAGCGGACGGGAGGGCTGACTTACGTCAGGCCGAGTCACTCGAACATGTGAGAGTCCCATCGAAATAAAATAAAACCACCCTTTTGGGGTGGTTTACGATTTGTAATGGAGCGGACGATGGGACTCGAACCCACAACAACCTGCTTGGAAGGCAGGAGCTCTAGCCAATTGAGCTACGTCCGCATAACAAAGTAGGGGCATTGTAGCGAGAGAGGGGATTGTGTCAAAATTTTTTCATACTCTACGAACTCCAAAGTGAATATCTGAATTCTTGAAGTTATGTGAGATTCCCTATACTCAGAATTATTAGCTATTCCTGATTTCTCCAATAATTATGTGGAATCCCGTCAAATCTTTTACATTTGGTACGTACAAGGTGTACCCCAAGACTTCAACCATTGTTTTTACTTACCGTGTAAAATTTAAATTCGGTATAACGAAAAAATTCACAGATAAGCTTTTCTTCCCAGATGTGCCACGTGAGGCATGGGGGAAAGTACCCAAAGATGTCCTCGAGCCAACATTGCAAGCTCTTCTTCTCATGATTGGCGTCAATTACTGGTGCGTATTTCGGACGAAAAATATACGCATTGAAACATTTAAGCTATCTCGTGAACAGGCAAAATTTTGGGATTCTCTTTATCTCAACGGTTTAGGGGAATTCTTCTATTTTATGAAGATCGATTTCCGGGGTCTCATAAATTTTCCGTATGATGATTCGGTTGTGGCGCCTGCACCAGGACGATTCGCGCCTTCCGACAAGGCGCTCCTCTTAAATGGTGCATGAAAAGACTCCATTCTCTCTGCAGAAATATTGAAAAAATCTGGAAAATCGTTCGACTTTTTTGCTTTTTCTCCGTCGCCAGCACATACACGTATTGGAAAACTTGTTGGAGCAAACACTATCAAGGTGAGCCGTCAATTTGATCCTTGGATTACAGTGTTTCCAGGTGGATACCCATCTGTTTCTACATTTACATTTATTGCGACTCTGCTCGCAGAATTGCTCGGTTATAATTCAATTGTTTTTTCAAATGAACGCAGTGCTGATTTTGGTAATCTGGAGTATCTCGGCTTATCAGTAAATCATCAATGGTGCAAATCAACTGAAGCAGAGACTATGATCAATGATTATATTCAAAAATATATCACTCCTGATATTGCGACGCATTCTCTTCTCAGAAAATATAGTGAACTCGAAATTGTGCAGCGATTTGTGCAATATCCACAGTACCTCCACCATGTCACAAGCTGCAATACTTATTTCAATCTTCCACGCATACATCAAATATTTTCGCGTAAGAATTATTGGTGTAACCGATGCCCGAAGTGTATTTTTTTATTTGCGAGTTTTTCAGCATTTCTTCCAAAAAAAGATCTCATAAAAATGTTTGGTGCTAATCTCTATAGCAAAAAACGACTCTTGCCTTTATTTCGTAGTATTCTGGGTATTGAAGGATCTAAACCATTTGATTGTGTAGGCGAACCTGAAGAGATGATTCTCGCTATGCACTATGCTTCACGCTGAGGGGAGTATGCAAACGATCCTGTTATGAAATTTTTTGAAGAACATTTTTCAACTGGTTATGATTTTGATGAATTGGCTCGCAGGGTTTTGAATCATCAGAATGAACAGTAATTATTGCTTATGAATCCCGGAGAAGTTTCCTAATCTTTAAGAGACCACTGATGACCATCGTACTTTCCCCAGCGATAGCTCAGACGATAATGGCGAGTATTTTTCACTGGGTGTTATCGATTGAGAGTGAGGCGGTAAAAAATATGAGCGCAAGTGCCAGAGCGATATATTCACGAGAGAGGAGCCATTTTGTTTTATCAAAAGCAAAGAGTGTAATCAGGATGAGGTCGTATCCATATGAGATTGCTGCGAGCAGGAGCATGAGCGGGAGGACAAACCAGAACTCAGGCAAAAAATACTCTTTCTGCGTTACCAGGGTGAGTATCGTCGGGCCCAAAAGAGAACCTATTATGAAAACGATGATACCGGCAGAGATGAGGACGGTGATGATTTTTGAGTAGAGGGCACGTACTTTTTGCCAATGCCTTTGGTCGATATATTCTCGGAGTCCAGGAAGTGCTGAAAACATGAGAAATGTCGAGAGAAGACTCACGATCTGTGCTATGCGAAATGAGATACTAAATGTTGCAAATTGGCTACTCGTGAGGGCCATGTGGCTGAAATAGTCAGGGAGGAAGCGGAAATAGAGGCTGTTGATCACATTGATAATCCCAAAAGGGAGGCCAACTCGAAACATACTCCACATACATTTCCAATTAACCTGCCAGTGAAGGTGAATCTTTTTTGCGACAAAGTAAAAACTCAAGAGAAAAGTCAGCGCGCTTCCTATCACGAGAGAGATGAGAACGAGGATAATCCCATGAAAATTTTCTCCGAGTGTTGGCGAGTGCCCGACAAATTGAATTATTTCGTAGATCGATATAAGAGCGATGATGCGTCATAGAACGAGAGCAAAAGTGGCTCGCCCCATCATATAGTTTGCCTGGAGCATGCCATCGCAGACCGACGTCATAAAGTCGAGGAGAAGCACGCCAAAAAATATCGCTACACAGAGTGTGAAAAATATATTGTTTCCGATGATGATGAGGACGATGATACCGAATAAAAAAAATACGAGCCCTGTCACTATCCGCAGATAGAGTGCGTTGATAAATATTTTACCACTATCGGGACTGATAGACATCTGGCGTATGACATTGGCAAAAATCCCTAGATTTGCCACAACAGAAAAAAAGAGTGCGTATTCTGTGATGCTGGCGTATATTCCGTAGTTATTTGTGCCCAGAAAATTGGAAACGAGCTTGATACTCATTGCCGCTATGACTATCTGCAAGGCTCTCCCCACATATTGTACCAGAGTGGAAAAAATGATTTCTTTACCGAGTAATTTGAGTGTAGGATTTGGTGTGTCCATAGTGAGACTAGGGGAGGACTTCTAATATTTTCTTTGCACCACTATCTATCGGTACTGCAAAATCATGCATAGCAGATTGAAGTAATGCCCAGCTGTAGACATAGTTGGCACCATTTCTCGTCCCTACATCATGCGTGATGATATTTGTATCCTTGTATCACTTGACGAGGATAGCATGATAGACGGGGCCACCATTGGTAAAGTTGGGGTTGTTTAGTTCTTTACCAGCCAGGAACATGATAATAAAATGTCATTTATTCAAAATATTTTTGACATCATCAAGGCTCGGATCTTCATGGACGATACTCTTGAAACCGAGGTATTCATCGAGAATTTTTGCATTTTGAGCAACGGTTGTATCGAGATAAGTACCAAATTGCTTCTTTTCCCATTCGACCATTTTGAGAATCTGATCGTTAAATTCCGTCCGTGTCCAATTATGTTTGCCATAGACGTTTACAGCGAGGAGTATGCTTGCTTCCTCACAGGCTTCTTGCCACGGATAACCCCAATCACTGAAGGGTGCTTGAGTGTAAAATGGTGCATCGAGATTGAGTTGAGTCGGAATTGTAGCTGGTTTTGTTGTGGGCTCTGGAGTTTTTGTCGTCGGTTCAGTTGTTCCTTCGTCTGTTTTTGGAGTAGTCTGTATGATATCTTCTATGGGAGTTGCGCGTACTTCTTCTTTTTGATTCTGAAAATACAGATAGAGCGAAGCTATGACTACACCAAGGATAATCCAGTAGATCCAGACTTTCCCAGAATTTGTATTTTTCATAGAGTTTTACTGTACAGAAATAGTATATTCTGTCAATTTAACAGATGAGACTTCCTAAAAATACACTTTTCTATATACTCCGCGCAGAATATGAAAATATACTGTGCTCACTCGTCGGCATTTGATTATCAGCATGACTGGTATGATATCCTTCGTGCAAGTCCTCTCTCACTTGAACATACACTCATTTTCCCACATGAAAATGATACAATTCAGAAAAATTCATATCCGACACTTCAGATAGTTGATCTTGTCATTGCTGAAGTCTCTTATCCTTCAACGAGCATGGGCATAGAGTTGTGATGGGCACAGACACTCGGAAAACCTATTTTTTGTTTTTATACGGAATGATCACAGCCATCATCTTCCCTTGGAGCTGTCACGAAATACTGTCTGCCATATGATTCTCCGGCAAAATTAATACAACTTATTTCTCAATTTCTCTCTCATGAAATGAACCACTCTCAATAATGTTTTCGTCGAAAAACTGATACTCTGAGGTATCGGTATGGGCACGGATGCTTCAGGTAAAAAAATCCTCATCTCTGGCGGTGCTATCCCCGAGAGTACTGTGGATGTACGAGTACTCAAGAATAGATCAAATCGAATAGAGTCCCAACTTATACGAGTGGTGAAAAAATCTCCTCTTGAGGCTAGACTTCCAGATCATTTTCAAGTGTATGGTGGTTGCCGATGGCTCCCTATCCCACACGAGAAACAACTCGAAATAAAAGCACAACAAATAAAGGAAGTTTTTATCCATACTCCCGAGATGGTAGTAAATGCCGTCTGGCATCCTATTGTAGCTTCTCCAGAAGTGTATGGTTACCGAAACAAAGTAGAATTTAGCTGGTGAAAATATATCTCTGATCGCGAAGGAATAGATGACAAATATCGATTTGGCTTTCATGAGTCTGGGCAGTTTGATCGTATCGTAAATTGTACCTATTGTGCCCTTGGTGATGACGTCATCAATGATATTTTCCGTGCATTCGATGCTTTCGCTCGTGAGAATAGATTGCCAACGTATGATATAAAAACCAACGTGGGATTTTGGCGTCATCTCGTCATCCGTCGAAGCAAAAAAACAGGGGAGACTATGGTGATAGTTTCTGTGAACACGATCTATCTCGGTGAAAAGCAACGAGATGAGTTCAAAAAATTCCTCAAGTCATTTATCTCGCACATACCAGTGATTACGTCAGCGTATCTCCTTCATAATACAGGAAAAGCTGACACAGTGCAGGGGACATATGAGCACATCTCAGGAACTCCAGTCATTACAGAAAAACTTTTTGATCTCGAGTTTGAGATAAGCCCGAAGAGTTTTTTTCAGACGAATACTCTGGGCGCAGAAGAACTCTATCGTGTGACAGGGGAGATGATACGGACGAAAAATCCTGTTATTTTTGATCTCTATGCGGGGACGGGCACTATCGGTATGGTACTCGCGAGTCGTGCAAAGGAGGTTTATTCAGTTGAAATAGTCCCAGAAGCGAGCGAAGATAATATCAGAAACCTAGCAAAAAATAACATCAAAAATGTGACAGTTATCAATGCTCCTGTTGAGAAAGTTCTCGAAGAATGGAAATCTGGAAAAGGACAAAATACAAAGGACAAAATACAAAATAGTGGATTAGATGTACCTGAACAATCAACTATTAACAATCAAACATTAACGCGCCCCGATGTCATCGTCGTCGATCCTCCTCGAGCTGGTATGCATCCAGACGCTCCAGGAATACTCCGAGAATTTAATCCAGCTGAAATCATCTACGTCAGCTGTAATCCATCAACACTTGCTCGAGATATCGCTCTCATAGCACCCAACGGAGAATACCGCGTTACAGACATCACACCTGTGGATATGTTTCCACATACGCATCATATTGAGGCAGTTGTGAGGATGGAAAAAGTGGGATAGTTGGACAATCGAGGAGTACAGCTATAATAGGGGAGCTTATTTTATATGTATTTTATGAATATACTTCTTCTCGGCTCTTCGTTACCTGTTCTCATCATAGTCTGTGTGGTTTTATGACCTCTTATCATACGTATCATCTCTCAATACGAGAAGGGCGTAATATTTACACTGGGTAAATATTCTCGTACAGCGGAACCGGGCCTACGCTTTATCGTACCATTTATCCAGACGTGTACTCGTGTCGACATGCGAGAGCGTGCTGTGGACGTGCCTTCACAAGAGGCAATGAGCAAAGATAATGTCTCATTGACCATCAATGCTGTTCTCTACTACGCCATCGATGACGCGATGAAATCTGTCGTCAATGTCCGAGCCCTCGAGTATGCTATTATGCAATTTGCGATGACGACGATGAGAAATATCGTTGGTCAATTTGAGCTCGATGAACTCCTCGCAAACAAAGAAGAGGCGAGTCGTAAAATAAAGGAAATTGTTGATCAAAAATCTGAAGCATGGTGAGTCAACATTCATTCGGTCGAACTCAAGGACCTCAATCTCCCTGAATCACTCAAACGTACCATGAGTAAACAAGCAGAAGCGGAACGTGAGAAACGTGCAAAAATCATCGATGCAGAAGGCGAACTCCTCGCATCAGAGAAACTCGCACAGGCTGCAGGTGTCCTCGCGACCACTCCTGGTGCTCTCCACCTCCGCACGCTCCAATCTATCAACGATATCTCCTCTGACGAATCAAATACGACTGTTTGGATGGTACCTATCGAAGTACTCCGTACTATAGAGGGGTTGAATAATCTACTTCCGACTATTACGAAGAGGTAATTTATATAATTTTCTTATGTGAGCATCTTCTGAAATAATAATTTATCCTGATGGCACCCTCAATGAAGATGGTCTAGATAATCTCCTCTGGGAAGCTCATGTCGCTAAATTAAAACCTAAGGATCGATTGTCAGTTCTTAGAGAGAGAAGGGTTACTCGATTTGATCCGGATAATCCTACTTACGAAACAGTAAAACGAAAACTTACAGTTCAGACTTTACAGAAATGGTGTCAATGAGTAACCGGAAGAATCTTTGATCCTCATAATAGACCTTCATGTATTCGTCCTATATTCATGCTTGTGCATAATCCAAAAACAAGAGCTAGCTGTCTCGTAGATATCTGAAGTTAAAAAAACCCCTGCCAATGGCGGGGGGGGGTAATGGAAATTATTTATGACTTGAGGTCACCGATATAGAATTGTTCTTTCATGGCTTTTGCGCTTTCTGGATGTCGAGAGAACATCTGAGTTGCGTCTTTTCCACATCCACGGAGAATAGCTTCACCACCTGGGTGTTTCGGGATAAATGACGTCACATCATAGACTTTTGCGCTCAGGATGAGCCAACAAGAAGTACCATTGCTATGCTCGGCAACTTCGGCTGCTGTAAACGATTTTGCAGTTGAGGTTGGTGTTTTGGTTACTGGTTTAGTCACTGTCGTCTCTGCTTTGTCAGGAGCAGTCACAGTTGCTGGAGCAGTTGTGTCAGGAGTAGGCATAATAGGTTTCTGAGTGAGACTACAAGCAGTAAGTATCATTGATAGGCTGGCGAGTACGATAAGGGGACGTTTCATAGAGTATTATGGGTAAGGAGTAAAGTAGGGGTATTGTAGCCTGAGGGGTATTTTTTCAAGGTAAATCACTGTACATCTGTAACTTTTTGTATAAAAAAACTGCCCCCGAAGGAGCAGTTTAGATTGTTAATTCTTTGAAAAAATTACCAACGATTTCCAGAATCACCACCACCGTTACCACCACCATTGTAACCACCTTCACGGCGAGGAGGACGTCCACCACCGAATCCACCACCTGCAGGACGCTCTTCTTTTGGACGAGCTTCGTTAACAGTGATAACACGAGCACCACGATCATCTGCTACTTCAGTCACACCATTGTGTGCTGCGATAGCTGCTGTTGCTTCTTCATCAGTAGACATTTCTACGAGAGCGAAACCACGAGGTCGTCGTGTCTCTCTATCGAGAGGAATAAATACATCTACTACTTCACCATTCTGAGAAAAAATTTCTCGGAGCTGGTCTGCTGTCACACGATACGGAAGATTTCCGACAAAAAGGCGTTTGCCCATAACTGAAAAAAGAAAAAAATAAGTATCGACCTTGCAACGCCTCTTCGCGGTATAATCCACTACTAGCCACGTAACACTGACGATGGGCACAGTATAGCGTATCTTTTTGTGAAGTAAAGAGAAAAGTGGATTTATCTCTTCTTCTCACTTTTCTGTACATCGGCTACTGAGATGAATTGCTGGAGAGCTTTTATAGTGACACCGATATAGCGCTTACTTTCGGTGAGTTCTACTTCGATGAGTTCGAGGAGCGCATGAGATATATAAGTCCTCTCAAAGTTTTCATAGAGCGAGAGAGCTGTTTCGAGCGCGAGATCAGAGATTTCCTGCTCATCTTGGAGCTTATTTCTCTGTGTTCTCGATTTATCGGCTATGTCTCCAGCACGAGTAAGTTTTGTTCCTAGACAGCTCCCGAGACCGGTTCCACAAAACTGTTTGTAGTAAAAGACATACATATGGTATACACACTGTTCGTAGCTCATCGAATCGAGTAGGTCTTTGGCATTGTATATTTTATCCGCTTCTCGTGGGGCGATGCATTTTTGTTCTTGGATTTGTTTTTCGATGATCGTATTTGCTTCTTGGAATACTTTTTTTGCTTTTTCTGAAACCTTGAAATCAGTGATGATTTTTTTGTGGAGCGTATATTTGGATTTGAGAATTGCACAGTTCATGATGTTATTCATCGTGTCCATGTACGTCTTATGTATCTCATCAAAACTCGCACTTTTTTGAGAAAGATCTGGATATTTGTTTTTATCGTGTTTTATGACAAGCTGCTTACTGGTATCATAGTTCCAGTAAGTACCGCCATACCTTGTACCGAGACAGAGATTTGCTACGTTTGATGTATACGAATAATCTCCAGTCTTGTACTGATTGTACCCGAGTGTTGCAGCCTGTTTTCTCTCTTGGGCAGACTCAGAAAAAACTGGAGTGATGCATCCAGCAATCAGAGAACACCCTACTATCATCGAGAGAATTTTTTTCATAGCGATAGTATATTTATGGAGCACCAATTCGGAAGAGAATTTCACGATTGACGAATTCTTTTTCGCGTCCGTATTTGAGTCGAGAGAGTTCCATATACGCTCGCATAAGTTTCGGATCTCACTTTTCAAGACCTATATTTACAGGCAAAAGACTAAATGCCCGTGACACTTGGCCATCAATCATCAATCGCATCACTCATTTATGTTTATCCATATTGACGAGATCACCTCCTGAGAAATTTGGCGCAAATTCTTTTTCGAGTTTTTCTGCATCTTCAGCACCAACTTTGTAGCTCATCATCGAACCCACGTTACCAAATATCGCATTTTTGAGGTTAACCGAGCTTTTTGTGAGGGCATCGGATTGCTCGAGCTGAGAAAGGTATTGATGAGCAACGTTGAGCGAGAGGCGGTATTTTCGAGCTTCTGAAAGAATTGATTCAATCGAATCTGTGACGAAGTTTTGAAACTCATCTATATAGAAAAAGAAATCGCGTCGTTTGTCTTTTTCCATTTTTTGTCTTGCCATAGCTGCTCCTTGAATCTTTGTTACGAAGATCATACCGAGAAGTTTCGAATTGAGATCACCAAGTATACCCTTTGAGAGATTGATGAGAAGGATTTTTCCGGTGTTCATGATGTCTTCCACATTAAATGAACTCTTTGTCTGACCAATAATATTTCGGAGAAGTTCATTGGTGATAAAACCAGAAAATTTAGCTTGGAAGTAGGGAATCATTTCTTTCTTTTCACGATCGCCCATAGCTGCGTAGGTATAGTCCCACCATGATTTTACGATTTTATTCTGAAGAGTACGGCGTCGTTCCATCTGAAAATTATCATCAGTAAAGAGTCGTACAATATCTGTCAGCGCACCACCAGCAGGGTATTCCATGAGTGTATGGACACCATTCAAGAAATAGTCCTGAATACGTGGTCCGAACACCTCACTTCAGAACAGTTTGAGCATCATCTTGTTTGCATCTTGTGCGACGAATTCTCTCTCTTCTTGATCTTTTGCTTCGAGGAGATTCAATCCCATTGGGCGATCAGTATCGCTCGGGTTGAAGTATATGACATCATCCGCCCGACTTCGTGGAATGTGTGCTAGTAGACCACTTGCGAGATCTCCGTGGGGATCCATGACGGCCATTCCGTGACCGAGCTTGGCATCCTGACGAGCCATCGCTTCGAGCTGATAGGATTTACCAGTACCTGTTTGCCCTATAACGTAGAAGTGCCGCATCCGATCTTCTGCTTTCATGTAGACGGGAACTTTCTTACCTCGGTAGAGATTGTGGCCAAGGAGTATCCCTTCTTTTGGGAGATTGTCAGGCGCTTTAACGATCTTGAATTTTTGCCATTTTATTTCTGGCGTGAGATTGTATTTTGAGTGAGGGAAGTGAAAAATAGAAGAAATCTCCTCGACATTGAGAATCATAGATTTCCATTTTTTCCATCCCGGTCGTGAAAATGTTCGGTAGAGCATATTTCGTACAGTGCGAGCGCTTGCGTGTTCATGACTGTCGTGAAAGTAGTTGGTATCAGGGCTTCGGAATTGTTCAAATGAAGACATGATGTTTTTCATCTGTATCTCACACTCATGATGGTCGCGAGCGACAGTGAGGACACGGATGACTGCATCATAGCCGATTTTTTTGCTTTTTTCATCGATGAGCTTCACCTCCTCTGATTCGAGAGCACTAGGCCCTTCTTTTTCATCGTGTTTATTCTCTTCCTTTGCATCAGTTTTCCAGAAATTTATGAAACCTTTTATGAGGTCGAGGGGGCTCCATCCACCATGATGGCCATGCTTTTGCATATGGCTCGCATGTTTGCTCGCATGTTTTTGCCAATGATTATCTGTTGGGCGAAGCATGATCTGTATCATACAGGATTCATCTTCATCGAGTTTTGAGAGAGCGTTCGTGATATTATTGATTGGATCGGACTCGAGCTTTTGATGAGTCTTTATTGGAAAAATATAGTTATGTCCGAGAGTGAGGCATTCTGTCGCATAGTGGAGATTTTCTCCTTCAAAGAGGTTGATTTCTTCGACTTCTTCGATAACTGCATCAGAAAAGAAGCTCGTAATCTGTTTCTCCACAAGTCATTTGTACTTTCGTGGCACAACCATGTGAAAATATATCTGGTTGTGGTAGGCGATATACTCGAGAGAAAATGTATGTTGTCCGCGGAGTTTGTGCAAAATTTTTCCAGAATAGAGGGAATTCATGGCTGCGAGGAGCTGTTCCATGAGTCCGATATATTCTTTGAAGTCTTTTGCGTTATCCTGTTTTGCATCAGCATCAGAGTCTTTACGGGGGATAAGTATCTGGAGGTGAACCTTTTCGAGACAGCGCTTTTGATCGATACTTTTTTTGTACAAAAAAACTACCAGCATCCCAACACTTGGGAAGACAATGAGTATGAAGAGGAGAAAAGCGAGTTCGAGGGACATGTGCGTAATTGTCTGTATCATACTCCATTTTCTCTCAAGGGAAAACGTGAAAAGGCCTAAAAAGGCCTAAAGCTACTAGACTTCTCTCAAAAATAGTGAAAAATTCGCCATTTTTTCTGGCTTGAGCTAGATTTTACAAGTTTTATCTTTTCTCTATACTGCAGATATGTCCTTGTAGTTTAATGGAAGAACAGCTCACTCCTAACGAGCAAATACAGGTCCGATTCCTGTCGGGGACACCATTTTTATACTTTTTATCGGACCGTTGCCACTCAAAATGCAATTCAAGGCATTTTCCGGTCTACTCAATTTGCCATTCAAGGCAAATTTCCCCTGTTGAGGATACCAACTAAAAAACAGATTATGAAATTTATTTTTATTTTCGGCCCACCCGCAGTAGGTAAAATGACGGTAGGTCATGAATTGGAAAAAATTACACAATATAAACTCTTCCATAACCATATGACTATTGATATGGTGAAGAATTTCTTTGAGTTGGAAAACCCAAGTTTTGGCAAATTAGTACATTCTCTGAGAATGACTTTTTTTAGAGGAATCTCTGAAAGTGATTTGCCTGGAGTTATATTTACTGGAGCGATTGATTTTGAAGATCCAGAGTCACTGGAATTTGTAGAAGATGTAGAGAAAATTTTTTCTAAAACGAGCAGTGAGGTATGTTATGTTGAACTATGTACTGATCTGTCTACAAGACTCGAAAGAAATAAGAGTCCTCACCGTCTCGAACATAAACCGTCAAAGAGAGATATAAAAGTTTCTGAAGAGAGGTTACTGAGCTTTGAGTCTACTTGTCGATTCAATAGCCATGAAGGTGAATTTATCAAGCAAAATTACCTCAAGCTCGACAATACAGATCTTTCTGCTTCTGAGGTTGCAGAGAAGATAAAGACATATTTCGAATTGTAAATTATTATGAAACTCTTTGTCACCTGGAGAAAACTCTATGGATATATGCTCCCCAATGCG
>CAZLKD010000016.1:2578-13236 GCA_964560015.1 uncultured Candidatus Peribacteria bacterium | reverse complement strand
AAAAACACTTAGTATATTTGCGAGTGAAAAAAAATGGATGAAACATACGGCTTTTTCTCGCTGTTGGCATGACGCTGACAGGTTTTCTCATGAGCATCACGGCATTCACGCAGGTCTACAAAGATCATCTCTACCTCCCCTACCCAGAAATAAAAAACATCACTCCAAATGAAGTCAGCTTCATAGCTGTCTGAGATATCATGCTCTCCCGACAGGTTGCTCAATATGCAGAAAAATCCTGAAAAACAGACTGGATGTGGGAACATATCCGCGATTACCTCAAAACCAGTGATTTCGCATTTGGAAATCTCGAAGGTACTACCAATGGAACTGAAGTGTACTCATATGACAAAACACTCTCATTTAATGCCCTTCCGAAACTCATAGCTACGCTCCCAAAAGCTGGATTTGGCATCGTCAATCTCGCAAATAATCACGCTCTCGATCAAGGAGAAACAGGTCTCACCATCACGAGAAATCTTCTCCAGACAATAGGCGTCAAACAAGTCGGCGCTGGATCAACTACGGAGGAAGCATGGAAGCCAACCATCATCGAAAAAAATGGTATCAAAATTGCCTTTATTGGTGCGTCCTACACCTCCTACAATGATGACGGAACAAGAGTCAGCACTATGGTTGCTCGTATGCAGGATGTAGAGAAGCTCAAGGCATCAATCAGAGAAGCAAAAAAAGAAGCAGATTTTGTCGTCGTGACCATGCATGCCGGTATAGAGTACACCAGAGAACCAAATATACTTCAAAAAGATTTCGCCCACACTGCCATCGAAAATGGTGCCGATATAGTCATCGGTGCGCATCCTCACTGGGTACAGAGCGTAGAGCAATATAGAGGAAAATATATCTTTTATTCACTGGGAAATTTTGTCTTTGACCAAGAATTTAGCCCCGAAACAAAAGAAGGACTTTCACTCAAAATCACTGTTCAAAAAAATACAGATACTCCTCTCAAAAAAATAGAACTTCATCCGATTGTGATAGAAAATTATGGGCAACCCCGTCTCGCACTCCCGCTCGAGAAAGCAAAAATTTTAGGAGATATTTGAGAAAAAAATGATATACTCACTGAGCATGAATAAAACAGAAACCCTCTTCCGAAAATATCAGATTACCAGCCTGTCTGACTACGGAAAAAAAGACTTTCATACTGTCTGCAAAAAATGTGAATACGAACTCCTCGGAAAAGGTTTTTTTTCACGAGCATTTAAAATCCATCAGGCGCGTTGGGTCATCAAAGAAGGACGTTGGGACATCGATATTCCTCTCATTTTTGGAACAAAAAGTATCCACGGACAACCTCTCCAAAAACTACTCAGTCCTTTTTCTTATAAGTTTCTCCCATCAAAAGAAGAGTCCTGGAGACAGTATCAAGAGTATCTCCTCCTTGCACGGTATTTCGGATATTTCGATGAGAGTTTTTCGTATTACCCAGCGTTTGAAGACATCACCGCTTTTCAGCGATGACTCAGGAAGAACCTCTCCATATTTCAGGACATTATCAAGCAACGATTTGGTGTCGAGATACCAGAACACATATGGAATAAACTCCCTCTAACTCATAATTTTCTCCCCCGAGAATACATGGGGTATGGTGCTTCTATTTCTCCTGAAAATAAAGGAAAAGAAACATCCTATATCATCCAAGAATTTATCTCGGGCAAACCTTTTTCAGAGAAAAAATTAGAAGACTTTTCACAAACAGAATTGCTCCAAATCTATCTACTGTGTCTCCTCATGCTCGTCTTTTATATCCAAACAGGTAAAATCCCCGACACAAGACCAAACAATGATCCAAAACACTGGGGGCAATGGTTTATGCATACAGAAAATGTGTTTGCCACTGAAACCGATGGCATCAAGATGGTTGATACTCGCTGGCTCTGGAGCGTCGATAGCAATCTCATCAAACGAGGCATCATCATACCCGAGCTCATACTCCAGAGTGTCACCAGAGCAGCGAAAAAAATACAAAAAATGCTCATCTAAAAACTAAAATCCGAGAAGAGATAGTGAATACTTTTGAAAAAAATATTCTTACGAGCATACTTTCATCAATGTTTTGACTCTACATACTCATCTTCTGAATCTTTCTCGCCATGCTCGAAATCGAAATCGAGTGAGAACATGGTTGGGCAAAAAAACTCCCCACATGGAGAAAAACAAAAGAAAATGCATCCATCGGTTTTCTGAGAAATATCACAGGCTACCACACTGTTTTATTTCTCATGATACTGTTTCTCAATCATATTATTTTTATTGGGTTTTTTGGATTCATGGGTATCTCAGATGAGTTTTTTATTCTCGCTTTTCATCTCCTACTCATCATCTATTGGGACTTTCTCTGGTTCGTCCTCAATCCTCACTTCACGATAAAAAAATTCAGAAAAGAACATATCCCCTGGTATACAGACTCATCCTGGATCATGGGTTTTCCTATGGACTATTGGTATGCCATCGGGTGATCTTTTTTCTGTGCGGTCTTTGGTTTTTTACTCGAAAGTGATGTGAGCATATTTGCCGAGTATATCACCACTGGTGCCATCGGAATAAGTATATGGATTCTCTTCATATTGATCAGCCCTCTCTACCATAAATGGTATACTTTTATGCGTCAATAATTATGAGCACGATAACAAAAAATCTCGCCAATGGTATCACAAGTCTCGGGATCATCGGAGGGATACTGGCATGCACCTGGACGATACAACATCCTTCATGGATAGTGTCGGAAATACTTTTTCTCTTCTCTCTCCTGACGGATGCACTCGATGGAAAAGTAGCGCGTAAATTCGGAGGAACCAAGGCTGGCCCCTATCTCGACGATATCGCCGATATGATCAATTTTGGCATTCATCCTGCTCTGTGGATATCGATCGTCAGTGGCACATCATGGCTCGCAATTCTCTTTGCATTCTGTGTCCTCGCGAGACTCGTGCGTTTTACGGTGATGAAGCAGGAAAGTGCAGATGGTTTTTCTGGACTTCCTTCGCCTGCAGGAGCGCTCATCGTCTTTGGTCTCGTATTTGTAGCACCAGAGTCACAGATATTTCTCATAGGCACACTGTTTGTATCATTTCTCATGATATCGTTGATTCGTTTTATCCATGTGATAAAATACCAGAAACTCTCACAATTTCGCATACCTCTCATAGTCATCATCGTCATACTTCCTTTTCTCTTTGGACTCAACCAGCGAGGTATCGGCATCACTCATTTGACCCTCATAGGCATCTACATACTCTTCTCACTTTTTTTTCTTCCTCAGTATGACCGTCGCTAATCTCATCAGTATATTTCTGGTTTTCTTGCCAGCTTTTTTGGCCAATGCATCACCCGTTGTCGCAAAAAATATTCCCGGCATACGATCACTCTCCTGGCCCATTCACACAGAATGGTTTGGAAAAAATAAAACTGTTCGAGGCTTCGTCGTAGCCATCATCACAGGTATGCTCACAGGTCTGATGCTCTATTTTTTCCGACATGTATTTGTACGCCACCTCTCTGACTACTCGGATCTCTACAATATGTACAATAGCGTAGGACAAGCACTTTTTATGGGATGACTCCTCGCACTCGGTGCGCTCTTGGGTGATTTGATTGAAAGCTTTGTGAAGCGTCGTCTCGGTATCAAACCAGGAGCTATGTTTCAGCCATGGGATGGTATAGATTATATGGTGGGTGCCATACTCATCGTACTTCCTTGGTACAATGTGCATATCGTGGGTATGATATTTCTCCTCATCATCGGACCGCTTTTAAGTCTCCTCGCAAATACCTGTGCGTACTGTCTCGGCTGGAAAGAGTGCTGGTACTAATGAAAAAATATACTGAAAACTGAAATAGGTTTTTAGGGGAGCAACTGTTTGAGCGGGATGAAAACAGATAATTGATGAACTTGGTCTATAGCGAGTTTTGGCTCCCCTGAATGGTTTTGATACTTTTGCCACCAAAAGTATAAGAGATTCTATATCCCCGCTTTCCCTAAAGTATCACCTGTTACCACTTCATACTCTTCACCATGCTGACTTTTCTGGAGAATGTTTGTGTTCCACTGAATCCGCCCTTTCTGAAATACGAGAAGTACTGCCGAACCGCCAAGTTGAAAATATCACTTCTCTTCTCCGCGAGAAAATGTATCTTCTATTTTTTTATGATTGATGATAGATCCGACATTGGTAGCGCCTACCTCGAGGCACAAGACCTCACCGAAGTTGAGCGTCTCGAGAAGCATGCAGTGTGATTTGTTGTGAACCCATAAACCTGTATCTAGGACATCATTATCCACAGAATACAGTGGTCCACTACGCTCAGCAACAGAGAGAACTTTCCCCTCATCAAAAAAATGAAATCGATGATAATCAGAAAAACGTAGACGACAGAAACACACATCGCCTCCGAGAAAATCAGTAATTTTTGGACCAAATAATTCCTCTAAATTTGCATGATATCCTTTTACAAAAAAATCCTGTGTCGAGGTAATATTTTGAAATACTTCCACGCATCCATCGACAGGGCTTCCGAGTGATGAAGACTCTGCCGGAAATAAGCGATAGTTCGGACGAGAAGCACGGGTAAAAAAATCATTCACTGACCGAAATCCACCATCGGGCACGACGTATGTATCCAGAGCAATATGATACACAGAAGCCAGTGGCTGAACCAAAAAGCGTGAAAGTGACGTCGTAAAAATCCATCACATCATCCGAGAAAACCAAGGCAGATGAAATACCCACAACAGTGGACGACCCAGTGGATGGTGATAAACAAATGAGAGGAATCAGTACTTCGGCATACGTGTATGATAGGAAGAATACTCCCGGGTGCAATCTGATTCTAAAACTGGATTTCATGAAGCATGCTCAAGGCTCTTTCAGCATGTTTGTACACATCATGTGGTTTCTCCCAACTTTCATACAATTTTTCTATTTGTTCAATTTTATCTTTTAGATTTCTCCGAGTAAGAAGTTTCAATTTATTCAATTCATTGATGTACTCAAATGTATTACATCAGTGCTGTTTTCGTATGGCAAGGACTCCCTCGAGGTAGGCATGGAGGATACCGATAGCTCCACTCATCAATTCCATAAATCATAAACTCTCTTGTTTTGACTCAAGAGAAAATACCATATTGATGAGATTAATAAGCACGTGCTGAAAAGGTGGAATAAAAGGCTTCGTCTCAATTGTCGGATCTTTTTCTACACTGGGTACAATTTTGATCTTAAGAAAGCATCCATTAATCTCATCAATCAAGACAGTATAATGTTGTGTACATTCGTCCGAATAGTAATTTTTCAAAATTTTATTTTTTGAAATTCAATACCAGAGCAACAGTTTCCGTTCGAGCAATTTTTCATAAAGAGCCTTTCGCTCTTCGGGAGAATCAACGCCAGTTGTCTGAAATACAAACAATGAACGCTCAACTTCCATAAACTGTTTGGGCATATAGCGGAGCAGGAAAGACTCTGCAGGAGAAGGATCAAATTCACGAGTAAGAGGAGTGCGAGGCGTATCTATAGCGTCTTCATCGGGATATGCATAGCCAGACACAGTGCAAAAACTCCATAAAACATTTCTATGCTGCTCAAGATTTTTCATAAGCTCTCCGAATTCTTGTGAATGTTTTACATCGGCCTTAGTTGATTTCTCCTTCCAGAGTGTTTCGAGAAGAATAAATCTCCTATTCAAAAGATTTTCAATTCCTTGAGTCAAAAATTCTACCTTTGCAAAAATGTCTGAGTGTGACAGACTACCCCGGGTCTCTTCCTGCACAGTTCCCTGTTTTCATTCATGTAATTCACGCAAAGGAAAAACTAAAGTAAAAGGCTCATATGTTTTCGCGAGTTCAGAACCTTGGTTTATTTCTTCAAAAGGCATCAATTTATATGCCGTAAATGCCTCCCAGAGAAATAGTCGCAACTGTTCTCGTGATGAAAGAGTTGCCTCCTCTTCTCTGAGGACACCCAATACCATCTTCGCAAAACGAAAATTAGGATACGCCAAATCTGACATATCTGGCTTTCATACGTCATTTTTCCAGGGCAGTGGAATGTTATCTATATAAATATTTGCAGCCTTTTGTGCAAGCTGCTTTCTGTACGGATCTTCTGGTAAATCTGATACTTGTATCGCTTCCATCTAGTTACTATAACACTATTAATATAAAGTCAATATTTCACAAGTGCCCTAGATCGCCCTATGAACCACAAACTGGACGATATCTCGGAATTTCTCATCATCGAAATGCTCGACCATAGCCAGCATACTTTTCTCCAAATCAGCGAGAAGTTTTTTAGCAGCCTCGAGGCCGACGAGAGCGACAATTCACTTGCCTATTTCCACATCCTTGCCCACTTTTTTGCCGACTTCACTCGCATTTCCCTCGACATCGAGGATATCATCCTGTATCTGAAATGCACGACCGAGGAGCATGCCAAATTCTCGCATCTGAGTCACTTCTGCATCTCAGGCTCGAGCAGCATATGCACCGATAACGAGAGAAGCAGCGATAAAAATACCCGTCTTCTCATCGTGAATACGCAAGAGTTCCTCGAGTGACAATGTATCATGCCGTATCATCGTATCCCTGACCTGTCCACGCACGACACCCATATCACCGAGAGCGTGGGTTATTTCTCGCACAATACGAATATCGCCAGAGTCTGCGAGAAGCTCTATACCCATCGTCTGTAGTGCATCTCCGACGAGAACCGCCATCGTCTCTCCATAGGCTTTCCAAACCGTTGGTTTTCCACGTCGTATCTCATCATTATCCATACACGGCAGATCATCGTGAACGAGCGTATACGCATGGATACACTCAATACCAACAAAGCTCGGAAGGAGTGGTACAACAGATTGGCCAGAATAATACTCATAACTGATGCTCGCGAGGACAGTACGAAGCCTCTTCCCTCCTCACTCAACCGCATAACGAAGTGCCTCTTGAAATGTGTTTTCTACACCAGAAAGATGAACATGTCGGAGAGAAAAACAGTGCTGAATAGCTGATTGAATAAGTCACTGATAATGAGGAAGCCAATGGGCGAGCATACGTATTTATTTACCAAAATTTCTCTTTACTCCATCGTAAAAATTCACTGCCGCATCAAAGTCATCCTGAGAAAAATCTGGCCACAACGTCTCAGTAAAAAAGTATTCAGAATACGCAGATTGATAGAGGAAATATCCTGAGTGGCGGATATTGCCACCAGTACGGACGATGAGATCAGGTGACGGATAGGGACCACTATCGAGGTATGTGAGAAATTCTTTTTCTGTCAGTGTATCAGGATTCACTCCTTCTCGCAGACAACGCTTCACGCCACGAACGATCTCATCTTGTCCACTGTAGCCAAATGCGAGGATAAATGTCATCACAGTACCCTGTTTGGTTGTCTCGATAGAATCGGTCAAAACTTTCCGGACATCATCGGGCACCAGAGAAATATCGCCCACCACTTCAAACCGTATACCATCTTCGAGAAATTTCTTTACCAATTTTGGCATTTTCGTGCGAATGAGTCCAAAGATGTACATGACTTCTGCAGCAGATCGCTCTGAGATATTTTCTTTTGAAAGCGCCCACATACTGATGTAGGGGATTTTTTGAGCGAGAGCCATCGACAAAACGCGCTCGATGGTATCACTCCCATGATCATGCCCGAAAGCAGCGATATTTTTGAGTTTTTTTGCCCACCGCCTATTCCCGTCCATGATAAATCCTATATGCTGCATAGATATATATTTTGAACCATTGTATGAGGAGCGAGGAAAACACCAATTTTCTTTCCCTTGAGATAATAAAAACCTGCCTACAATACAGATACTATGAGAGAAAAATACGCACACCTCATCACCGAATATCCAGATTTTCCCGCACCAGGAGTACTCTTTCGAGAGATGTCTCCCCTCCTCTTTGACGTCGAGGCACGGAGTGAAATCCTCTCAGCTTTTGGTCACTTTATCCGAGAAAAAAATATAGACACTATCGCCGGCATCGACGCTCGAGGTTTTGTCCTCGGTGGGATGCTCGCTGAGAAATATGGACTCCCTTTTATCATGATGCGCAAGGATGGAAAACTCCCCGATGATCTCGTCGCAAAAGCATCCTACGACTACGAATACAGCTCTGCAACACTCACCATCAGAAAAGATATTTTAAAAGGTCACAAAGTCCTCGTCATCGATGATGTCCTCGCCACTGGGTGAACACTCTCAGCTGCTCTGAGTCTCGCAAAAAATAACGGAGCGAGTGAAGTCTTCGGTGGAGTCCTCATAGAGATTATTCCCCTGAAGGGACGAGAAAAACTCAGTGATTATGAGATATTTTCAGCTATACAGTTTTAACTTTTTATCCGAACAGATATGGATTTTTAAGGGGCAAACTGTTTAAGGTCCATGAATACAGAACCGTGAGATGAAAGCAGTCCGAGTTTTTGCCACTTAAATCGTTTTCGTACTTTTTCGACAAAAAGTACAAAGAAAAATAAAGTACATATACTTTTCTCATGAAAAAATCCTCTTCCCTCCTCTCCACCATCACCCTCGTGATACAGATTCTGGTGATAGTCTTCCTCGTATGAGTCCTTTGGTTATCAACACAACCATCACAAGATGCTGGAGATGGTATCGCGCTGGGGATTTTTGCAGGAGTGATAGTATTACCCCTCTATGTCATAGGTCTTCTCCTGACACTCTTTTTTAGACGAACACGGAAACATATCATCCTCGCACTTATCCCGCTTATCATCGTCGGAGGTATGATACTCACGTATCGAGTGACGCATATCAGTCATTTTGATCCGGCAGAATATCAGTATCTCGTCGGAAAAAATATTTCAGAAACGACAGAACTCTTCCAGAAAGCAGCAGGATGAACTGGTGAAGTAGCGGAGAATGATCGAAAATGATACACACTTCCTGGTATGACTCTCTGGGTCGATAAAAATGAAAATATTATTAAAGTAGAATCAGATATATAAAAACTATGAAAAAAGTCCTCTCAATACTTCTCCTTGGATTTCTCTTATCTCAATGTTCAGCGCCTAGAGGAGCTATAGAAATACGAGAAAAGGTATGAACATTGCTGGGGATTCGCGCTCAAGAATCGTGAGCAATAGATAACTCTGTTGAAATAGATATACAACCAGAAGAAATAACAGAACCCGTTGTAGAGGAAAGCCCAGAAGAAGAGGAGGCTTGGAGAATATTGGACGAAGCAATAGAAAAAAATGATATCAATCTCTGTGATACAATATCAGGAACATTGGAGTTAACTGATAAAGATTTCATGATTCGAGGTTCCGATGTGTGGAGAAATTTTTGCCAATACTCACTCATTCAACACGTAGCGGAATACAAAATCTGTGACAAATTCAGTACTCAGAAAGTATCAAAGATCATCTCCCGTGACGATTGTCTCAATGAAGTAGCACGCACGAGATGAGAATGTGATAAAACAAAGTCAGAAATTGAGTCTGATTATTGCTATGCCACGTGGGTAGACAACATAGCATTGAATACGTACTCCGGCTGCGCAAACATAAAGAATCTCAAAAACAATGCACTCATCTATGCAAAGATATGTGAAGACATATACTATGAGCGGATAACTCAGGAGAGTCTTTGCGTGAAAATAAAAAATCCTTCTCTCTTTAATCAATGTATGACGATACAGATGAACCATTACAAAATACCTGAACTCGTGTCAGGATCTCTCAATTAAGATATTGGTAGTTTCCGTTAAAAAAAATAACTTCTCTAATTTATGTTAAAAAAAATCGCTTCATTCACCCTGATTGCATACGTCTGTACTACTCTTGCCTACACAGCAACTGATGTCTCTCAAGCAAACTATCTCGCCAATAAACGAATCATCAAAGACTGGAGTAGTGCACCAAAGAATTATCGATTTGATGATTACATTGCTCGCTCGGAGATTATGGGCATGGTTCTCGCAATGATGAATATCACTCGCAATACTCACTGTCGTGGAGATTTCGCCGATGTGCCAAAATCAGATACTGATTGGGTTTGCCGGACTATAGAAACTGCTGCAGATAAATGATTGATCAATGCAAAACCTGCGGGCATGAAGACTCGTCCATACGGAAATATCACACGTGCAGAAGCTCTCGGTATACTCATGAAAGCATATCCCGATGACGGAGGATGGGCAGGATACAGTTATTATTGGGGATATAATTTCCCTGTTGATGGTCAAACCTGAGGCTATGAAAGTGCCTATGATTTTTCAGCAACATGGCAAGCGAGTGTTTTCTATGCTTATATACGAAAAATAATCGAAGATACTGAACAACTCAAAGTAGCTCCACGGCCAAATGATAACGCGACACGACGTGAAGTGTTTGATTTTGCATTTCATATAGATGAGAGAACTATTCAAGTAAATAACTAAAAGAGCATTGAAAATCAGGACAAACTCATAGGATGTGTGAGTTATTTTTTATACACATTGTAATTATGATACTCGCATTTGTTCTCGTGATTCTCGGTCTCGTCATCCTCGTCAAAGGAGCTGACTATCTCGTTATGGGTTCTGCCTCTATAGCGAAACATTTTGGTGTATCGAGTCTCGTTATCGGTTTAACTGTTGTGGCATTTGGTACATCTCTCCC
>CAZLKD010000016.1:0-2478 GCA_964560015.1 uncultured Candidatus Peribacteria bacterium | reverse complement strand
GAAAACGAAGATACAGGCATCACAAAATATACAAATTGGATGTCTTTTTTCTTGATAGTTGGAGGGCTCGCTGCGCTCATAATCGGTGGAAAAATGTTTGTCGATGGAGCAGTTAATATAGCCAAATATCTTGGTATGTCAGAACGTATCATAGGGCTAACTATAGTAGCTATAGGAACATCGATGCCCGAACTCGTCACCTCAATCGTTGCTGCCCGAAAAGGTCAAAATGATATCGCGGTCGGAAATATCGTTGGTTCAAATATATTTAATATTTTCTGGATTCTCGGTTTCTCTGCACTCATCAATCCTGTTTCTCTCGGGGCAAATAGTTTTGCTGACATCCTCATGTGTGTGATAGCGACTGTCGTACTTTTTCTCGCTCTCTTTATTGGAAAGAAAAATAAACTCGAGCGATGGCAGGGTATGATATTTATCATGGTGTATAGCGGATATATCGTCTACCTGATTCAGAACTAGATTACCAGGTTTGGGAAAACTAAGTATACTCCCCTATATGAATACCTATGTAGCCGTTCTCCGCGGCATAAATGTGAGTGGTCAGAGGATGATCAATATGAAAGATCTCAAAGCCCTTTTTCAAAAGTGAGGCTATGAAAATGTGATGACATATATCCAAAGTGGTAATGTCGTCTTCGGAAGTACTGAGGCCAGTACCAAAAAACTCGCAAAAGAAATAGCTGATATCATCCACAATCACTATGGCTTCGAGGTTCCCGTGATGGTACTCGGTGAAAAAGACATCACCGATATTCTCGAGAATAATCCATACAACGACCACAAAAAAGACATCACAAAACTCCACGTCACACTCCTCGATGATGCACCAGATGCGAAACTCCTCGCAAGCACACGAGATGAAAAGTATCAGAGTGACGAATTCACCATCACAGGAAAAACTATATACCTCTACTGCCCTGACGGTTATGGTATGACGAAATTTTCTACCATGTTTTTCGAGAAAAAACTCGGCGTCACAGCGACAACCAGAAACTGGAAAACTATAGAAGCACTCCATGCTCTTATGACTGGAAAATCTGAGACGTCAGAAAATATGCCCGCATAATTGCAAAAATATCCTGTTTGATACAATTGCTCTATGAATCAATACCTCTTCCAATATTGTCAGAAAATTGTTGTCATTTCAAATGATTCAAAAAGCGTACTCCTCTGCAAAAGAAAATGAGAAGCAGACTATGATGGAGTTTTTTCTTTTATTGGTGGGAAAATGGAAACCACAGATGACGGGATAATAGCATGACTCAAGCGAGAAAAAGACGAAGAAGTCGGAGAAAATTTCAAAGTAAAAATATTTCCCACTCTCAGCTATAATACATTTTTTAGAAAAAAAGATGGCAATGCTATGATATTGCCACATTATCTAGCTCTACACGTCGAGTGAGGTATCGTACTGAGCGAAGAATATTCGGAATATGTGTGGGTAGAGATAGAGAAATTGGCTGATTTGGAACCAAAAATACCAAATATACCTCAGGTAATAAATCAGCTTTTGAATCAAAATATTTTGGAAAGTGATTTTATTATCATATAGCCAACTATGAAGCTCATACAAAATATCAAAAAAATACGCGGCATCCGAAGTGAGATTCACATGCTCGCTCGTGCGTATATGGATGACAGAACTCCTGTTGGTACAAAGCTCATCATAGCGATACTTTCTCTGATATATGTCATCAATCCCGTCGATGTCCTCCCAGAAATTTTACCACTCCTCGGTATCGTCGACGATGCGATGATAATACCTCTCTTGATGTGGATATTGATACCAAATACTGTTCTCAATGACGCTCGCACATACATCACCCAAGAAGAAAAAAAGAAACCCAAGAAAAAACATTGGTTTTTGTGGATATTGCTCTGAATATGAATCATAGCAATCTCTCTTCTCTTTGTACAACTGTTAAAATAATTATTCACTATGACTCCTCCAGCAGAACTCGTTGTCCTCGTTGATGAAGGCAATAACATCCTCGGCACTATGCCAAAATCAGAAGTACACAGTGCCAATACGCCTCTCCATCGAGCTTTCTCGGCTTTTATTTTTAATGCTGATAAGAAACTCCTCCTCCAACAAAGAAGTCACGTAAAAAAAACCTGGCCTCTTGCGTGGTCGAATAGTTGTTGTGGTCATCCATGACTCGATGAACCAAATATCGATGCAGCGAAAAGAAGAATAAAAGATGAGCTCGGTATGACAGTACGGTGGATTGAAGAGGCTTCATACTATCGATACCAATTTACCAAAGATGGTGTTATGGAGAATGAAATATGCCCCATCCATATCTGATATACCGATGATACACCTGTGATAAATCCTGACGAGGTCGAAGCCATCGAATGGATTGATTGGAGTGATTTTCTCACTGAAATAAAAAATAACACCGATAAGTATTCTCCATGGTGTGTCGAAGAAGCAATGATTCTCGAAAAATCAGG
>CAZLKD010000015.1:0-13532 GCA_964560015.1 uncultured Candidatus Peribacteria bacterium | reverse complement strand
CAAGTTATTCTTTCTTTTTGCGAAAATGCAATGTTATACCAGAAATTTTTCTACAACACCTCTGTCGCTCCAGGGAATTGGTCATTTCTTTGTTACCTGTACTGTTTCACATCATTTACCGGCTATGAGGACGATATCTCATTTTTGTGCTTTTCTGAGTGCCCAGTGGATAGCCTCTGTACGGTCGGGAATAATCTGAAATGTATCTCCTTCCTTTCGGTGAATTCATTTTATCACCATGTCGATGATACGACCTGATGGTTCGGTGTAGGTGTCGTCGTCTGTGAGGACAACGATATCTGCGAGCTCGTCGACCACGTGACCCATTTTTGGTCGTTTGGTGGTATCTCGATCTCCAGTTGCTCCAAAGACGACAATAATCCGTTGTTTATTTTGCTTGAGAGTTATGAGAACTGATTCAAGACTTGTCTCTGTATGTGCATAATCGACGAGAATTGTGATTCAGAGAGTATTTGGTACTCGTTCCATGCGTCCTGGAACACCAGTGAAGTTTTTCCAGGCTTCCTGAATTGGTTTTGTCTCTATTCCGATAGAGCGAAGCGTCGCGTAGGCTGCCAGTATATTTTCAGCATTAAAGACTCAGACAAGTGGCGCAGTAATACGTGCTTCTTCTGCCGGAAGGGGGGATTTGATGGTGATATCGATACCATTTTCATCACACTTGAGTGCGCGTGTCTGATAGGTCGCGGGATTTTTCATGCCATAGGTGATGGCATCTTCACCAGCTTTTCTTGAAAAAAGGTCGAAATAGGCAGAATCGCGAGGAAGTATACAGAGTTTATTGAGTTCGGGTTTAAAAATTCGAGTCTTCGTCTCGGCATAGTGCTGCATAGTACCATGGAGATCAAGATGATCCTGTGAGATATTGGTGAGCACAACTGCATTGTAGCGTATGCCAAAATTACGAAAGTAATAGATACCATGGCTTGAGGTTTCGAGGACGAGGTGGGTAACTCCCATTTTTTTTGCCTTTTTGATGAGTTTCCAGAGTTTAAATGGGCTATCCATGGTCATCTTTGATTGGTTCTCGCTCTTTTCTCCTGCCATCCAAACCTGCGCTGTTGAGAGGAGGCAAATAGGACGCCCAGAGGCTTCGAGTGCTGTGGCTATGAGGGTAGAGGTCGTCGTTTTTCCTTTTGTTCCTGTGACACCGATGATGTACATATTTTTCGCAGGATTTCATGAGAAAGCAAACGCGAGAAAGCCTCTGCACCAGTGGTACACGATGCGTACAGGACTTCTGAGGCCAACGAACTGCCGAGCGTATTGGATGAATGACATGAGTCAAAGATAAACGATAAAGGATAAAAGAGAAGAAAACAGAGGACAAAAACTTTGACAATTGTGAGTATTCTGTATATTGTAACCATATTATATTTTATAATATATATTTATGAAAAAATTAATTGTTCTGTCTCTCTCGTCAATTTTGTTTATTACGTGAGCATTTGCCTCTTCTGGAATTCCAAAAATACCGAAACCTGTGACAGGACCGACTGTGATCGAAAAGCCTCATAATACAACCAATCCAACAAAGGGCCTCATTATCCTCGGCGATAACTACGCTGTTGATGAAAATTTCGTCTATGTCGTCAACGATACACGAAGTGGTTGGATCAAAATGCCAACAGCGGATAGGGTGTCTTTCAAAGTCCTCGTTGGCCAATTCGCCCGAGATACAGACCAGATTTTTCAGATGGGTAAAAAGATAGAAGGTGCGGACGTAGCCAGTTTTTCAGTGATATCTGGCCAGCATGGCTACGCACAGGATAAAAAACATATCTACGGACCTCATGGTGTCATCGCGGAGGCTGATGTGGATACATTTAAGATGCTGACGAAAAATTATTCTATGGATGCAGGTCATGTATTTTTTGATGGTAAAAATATACCAGAGGCCAATGCAGGAAGTTTCGAAGTCATCGAAAGTGGTCTCTATGCTGTTGATGATAAGAGTGTGTTTTACGCAGGGAAGATCCTCAAAAATACTTCTCCAGAAGGCTTTACAGTAAAAGGTCCTCGAGCATTTACTGCCGATGGTCGTACATTTTTCGAGTGACTCGTAGAAAAAGGCGATCTCCCAAACGATGATACAGATACTTCTGGATGAGCAGGGGAAACTCCAGATGATACTGGAGTGACTCCAACAGGATTTTTTGCTCAGTACATGAGCCATTTTACAGGGAAAAATCTCTCATTTTGGATACTGATAAGTCTTGCTTATCTCGGTGTTTTTAGTTTCCTCTTTGTATTTTTTGCTGATAGAAACGAGGAAGTAGTGCCATTTTGGAAAACTATCCTCAAATCGCTCGTTGCTATCGTTATCGGTATTGTAGCGTTTTGGCTGGTTTCATTTTTTGCTTCAGAACTTACGGCTCAAATTGTTGGTGTCATAATTGGACTCTTTATGTTTATGGCATTTTGGAGTGCTCTCGGTTGGATCAAATCTATCCTGATTACTATTCTGACCCTGATAGCATTTATCTTTCTCCTCTCTGTCGGTGGGATGGTGATCCGTGTGATTTTTCACGACCTTGCTCACTTCCTCAATTTCCTCGATAGTCCGAGCATACGTATGATCGGTATCATGAAAATCATCGGTATATGTATCGGAAGCTGGCTCATCATCACTCAGCTCGGCTCATCACTCTTTCGAGCAGTGGGGCAGGCGATTGTGGCAACGGTTATTTCTGTTAGTCTCTTGGCTTTCCTATTCTGGCTCGGGAGCATGAGCAATCTTGTTTCCGTACTTCTCTTCACTATTATCTATGCCGTGATCCTCTGGATTATGCGATTTCGCATGGTATCAAACCTCTTTGCTGAGACAGTACGTATCGTACGCATAGCTCTCATTCTCTGAGCCATTGTAGGAGTAGTGATGTGGATAGTTTTATAGGTTTTATTTTTTAGTTTTCATTATATGACTGAAGTGGATTTGGATGTTGAACGTACAGGAGGACGAGGAAGAAATGAATTATTTTTAGATAATGGTGGTGAGTCACTTAGCACACAGAGTGTCCCAATGGATATTTTGTATGTTGCGGAATGAGCAGTGACAGTGGAAGTTATTGTACAGGCCTTACAGAAAGTCGTTACGAATTTAAGTTCTAATGCGACAGTTCGTGGGGCACGTATGGATACTTTATCAACTGAAATGAGCACCCCAACAGATGCTCAACAGGTTATTATCGCTCTGAAGCCAAAAGCTATGCCTATAGATGAGCTCGTTACTCGAGTACGAAGAGCTGCAACCAATACTCTCTTGATTGTGATTGATTCTGCGAGAACAGAAGCAAGTGAGGCGGATGCAGATAATCATTTATTTGTAACCAATGAGTCTGATCTTGCTGAAACTCTACGTACAGTATTGTGAGGAGCAAAATAATTGACGATGAGATTGAAGCATTTTTTGTAATTTATATGCATATTTATAGGGAAATCATTTGTGGTCTCTGAAAGCCTCGTTCGGGCTGGGTAGAGCGTGACATTCCAAAAGAGATTGCAGAAACTGTCCTATTACACGTCAAAAAAGTTGTGAAAGCAGCTAAAATATATGGGAAAATTTTTCCAGGGTTGAATTATGATAAATTTGTTAAAATGGCACTTTTTCATGATATTGCAGAATATCGAGAAAGAGATTACAGGCCTGGAGAAATATCAAGAGAAGAGAAGTTTCGGAGAGAGAGAGCGGTTATCGAAGATTTGATGGTACGATTTCCTGGAAAGTTTGATGAGGTTTTCGCTCTTTGGGTCGAATTTGAGGAGGGGAAAACTGATGAGGCAATTGCGGTGAGGCAATTGGATATTATGGATGCCTGAGTGCAGGCACTTCAGTACGAGGCTGATGGGTATAAGAAAGTGAGTGATTTTTTCTCGTGGACACAGGAGAAGCTCACAGATCCCCTCCTCGTACAAATTTGGGATATTCTTTTGTACCAAGAATTCTATGCAGATGTACATTATCAATATATGACACTTCTAGAGTTATGATGAAATAGAGCGCTTTTTAGAGAAAAAATGATATCAGAATGACTTGGAAATGTTCAGAATTATATTTAATTTTTGCCTCTCTGCGAATTAAGCTATAATTTATTCTAAATGATTGTCTCAGACCCAAAAATTCTCCAAATACTTCGTGATGCGGGTAAAATCCATCAGGAGATTATTCGTGAGCTTTTTGCGACGGGACTCCTCGCAGAATGACACACAGGACTAGAAATTGAGGAATGGATTAAGAATGCACAAAAAATGAGGGGAGTTGAGTCAGCTTTTCTCGGACAATATAATTATCCTGCGAATATCATCCTCTCTGTGAATGATGTGGTGGTTCATGGTGTCCCGATGGATATACCGTTTGAGTCAGGCGATGTCGTCAAGGTTGACTACGGTATACGTTATAAAGGTTATCTCACTGATGCTGCCACAACCATTATTATCGGTGAACCGAAAAATGCTCGTCATGTTCGTTGTATTGAAATAGCAAAAAACGCTCTCGCTGCCGGTATTGCCCAAGCGAAAGCTGGAAACTTCGTCTGAGATATCAGCGCTGCTATTGAGACCACGGTCACACAAGGCGGATTTCATATTATCCGTGAGCTCACAGGGCACGGGCTTTGAACCCAGATTCATGAGAAGCCAGATATCTATAATTTCTGACGACCAGGGAAAGGAGAAAAACTTAAGGCTGGTATGTATATAGCCATCGAGCCTATTGTTGGATTTTCTACGCGACACATATTTGATACTGGCAAACACGCTATCTGTATGGAAGACGGCAATATCGGCGTCCAAGAAGAACACTGTGGTATTGTCGGAGAGGAGGGGTTTGAGATTATTGTGTAGTATTTCCGTCATTCCCGCGAAGGGGAGGAGTGGTAAAATCACTCCGAGTAATGAGGGTTGAATTTCAGGTGGAGCGGGAATCCAGTCCTGGCATTTTATTCGTTCGGTACTTTTGATTGCAAAAGTACCCAAAACAATTCAAGGGACACAAACTCGCTATAGACTAAGTTCGTCTGATATCTGTTTTTGCATCTCGCTCAGACAGTGTGTCCCTTAAAAATCCTTTTCAGATCTTCAGCTCTATTTCTTTTTTAAAATTGTTGTCGTAATCGCTCCAACAATAAACGCCATACAAATCTGTGTGGTGGTTATAATACTTCAGAAAATGACAGGATCGATACTCATTCTCTTGTACATGATGCCATAGAGAGCCCAGATGATGACCAGATTGAAAAATACATCACGGTATTTGAGGAGGAGCGTGGTGCCAAGGAGCGTCGCAACGACGACCATGATATTGGTCCAGTCAATCATAGAAATGCCCCAACCACTCCAGCCTATACTCACAGTCCAGGCGGTGATATTTGCGATGGTTGCGACAGAGATCCAGCCGAGATAAATAGAGAAAGCAGGGAGAGTAACATATTTATCACTCCATGTGAGAGCGGTGGTGTTTTTTTTGAGCTCAATATGTGTTTTTATGAGTGTCACGAGGAGACCGAGCATGATGAGAATGGACACAAATACATGCTGGTATTGCCAAGCGAGTATCCAGAGACCATTAAGAAGACATGATATCGCGTAGAGGTAGCCAATATTTTTATTCACGATTTTGTTTTTTTGTTCTTTCCCTCGGAGTGTATTTATGAGAGGAATAATTGAAAATATAAGAAGTAGTGTGTAAATGACGCTCCATATTGAGAAGGTAAATCCAATTGGTGTAAAAGGATTCGCATACATATCTGAGAGCTCTTGTGTTGTCTTGCCACCAAGAGGAATAATAATCGAGAGAGCATTGAGTGTCACCATAAAAATATAGGCGACAGGATTGAGAAAAGAAAATTTCATAGCAAAAATATGATATATATTAATTTCTGTGCTCCAAAGGTGTATTATTGACAAATAATTAATTTATAATATATTAAATTTAATATGCAGAAAAATTTTGATGCCGTAAGGATTATTGCGAATGAGTGTAAACTACTTAGACCGACGAAATCACAAATTCGATTATCGGATACTTTTTTGGCTCCTATACGAGAAAAATTAATTTCTGATCTTGTTTATATTAGAAGGAATATTATTGACCCAAGAACACGTACACATTTACTGAAAATGGATACAGGATGATATGAAAAATACCCAGTTGGGTATTGTCTCCATATTAGAGATGCCATATGGGACATTTTACGTCACAACTTTAGAGAAGAGCCATCAAGTATCCCAGGACTTTTTTTATACCAGTTGAATCTTCGAAAAATTTGGTGCATGGATCGTCTTCCTAGTTTTCAAAATGCTATCCAAGCAGGAGATTACATTATAGATGCCGCAACTGACACTTTTGATCCGTACAAGTACCCTGTTAAGATTTCTAAAATAGAAGATGCAGGCTTACGTAACGCTGCGGACCATGCCGATATATGTGCAACTATTGAATCTTATTGGCGCGTAGACTGTTATCCAAATATTTATTTCCCCCAATTGGCTCCATTTTTCCCTGTTATTGGAGTCACTCAAGAAGGACGCGTGGGATTTATGTGTCAAAATATGAGACACATGGATGCTCAGAATCTTATAGGTGGAGATTTTTTATCGGCAAAAAACTTTATTTTTAATTCTCCGTTTTCTCATAAAAGATTGCTACCGAAACATCTTGAATCATTACACTGGATTCCTCCCATAGGACGTGATTCAGACAGGCATGCTTATCAGGCCATGGAAAAGCCAAAAATTCAGAGCGTTGAGAAAATGTTTAAGCATGTTCATCTCTATTCTCCAGAAATTCTTGCAAATGTTTTCCTACATCACTTTTCCTCAATGCATAATTCTGCCCTCGATATTCACTAATCAATATTTGTAAACACTTTCTCCTTCGCGAATCTGAACTTCGGTCGTGGATGTTCATCGACCGCACGGTAGCCGACAGGGATCATGACAGCGACATCGAGATTGCTTGGGACTTCGAGAATTTTTGCGACAGCCGCAACATCGAATCCTTCCATAGGACAACTATCGATCTGGAGCTCAGCACACGCTGCGAGAGCAAATCCTTGAGCTATGTAGACTTGTTTTTTTGCCCATTCAGGTGAAGCATGTGGGAGAAATCCCGTGACCATCTGTTCGAAACCAGAGAGCTTTTCACGGACTTCGTTTGACCCACCAGAGAGTGCGTCGAAATATTCATCCTTCACTGCTGTGAGGTCATTTCGTGCACACATGACGATAAGATGAGATGAAGTGCTGACCTGTGGCTGGTGGTAGGCAGCAGCTTCGATAGCAGCTTTCTTTTCCTCGTTTGTGACAACATAAAAATGATACGGTTGCATACCAAATGATGTTGGAGTGAGACGGATGGCTTCGAGGATTTTATTCATATCGTCGTCTGATACTTTTTTTGTGGTATCAAATTTCTTTGCAGCGTAGCGCCATTCGAGATTGGAGAGGAAAGACATAACGTAAATAATGAAGAATTAATAATGAAAAATGAATAATGGAGGATTTTTGTCCGTCATTCCAGCGACCCGTTCTCCGTAGTAGTTCATTTTGATCTTCATCTACTGCTACGAAGGATGAAAAGCTGGAATCCAGGTGAATAAAGCCTATTTCTTGATTTCCGCTTTAAGAGTAGTAATATGTCTCAATATAGCAAGTAGTCATAATAAAAATTATTAGTCATAAATATTAGACCAATATGAAATCAAAAGAAAAAATCATAAAAAAATCAGTCGATTGTAGCGAAAAAGGATGTCCTGTATCCAGGTGCATGAAAGTTATTGGGGGCAAGTGGAAGATTATTATTCTTTATGCGCTTCAGAACGGAGCGAATAGATTTGGTATCTTGCAAAAAACTATCCCCGACATCAGTAAACAGATGCTCACGACGCAACTTCGTGAACTCGAAAAAGACAAAATCATTAACCGAAAGATTTTCCCAGAGATTCCTCCTCGTGTCGAATATGCTGTTACTCCACTTGGGAAAACACTTTTCCCAATCATAGAAGCGATGGATAAGTGGGGAAGGATGTAGATTATTTTCGTGACGTAAGCGTCAGTAGCGGTACACTAAAACCTACTTCATCCAATCCAGCCTCTCGTGCCGCGACAACAAACATTTTTATAAGAGTTGCAATTTCTGGGTAAGAAGCATTCTGTAGTTGCACCATTTGTTTCAGGGTATTATGATCTGCGTTATTTTTCCAGGGTTCTTGTGCGATAACTTTCTCCACAGTTATATGCATTCTGTGTTGTATTTTTAGATTGTACGATTGCGTGGTTTCTTTTTGATTGAGAAAAAGTATGCCAAACGTGAGTGCGTAGGCATCTCAGAATTTTTCTGGTTGCTGATCGCAGAGTGTCTCAAATGCTTCGAGCAGTACCTCGCAGGATTGTTCGATGTTTTCGCATGTCCGTAATCTCTCTTTTGCATCATCAAAAAAAGATGTATCAATACCTGCGTTTTCAAATTTATAGCGCTGAAAGTTGTTGAAGATAGAGCGAGCTACATCAGGATTTGATCACGGTATGCGATATGGAGAGAGTTCGTGCATGATTTGGATTTTTATTGTCCCTTTTGCTCTGCACAGGCTTTTTCCTCTATTTCTCTGATTTTTGCGAGACTCTTGATATAGACATATCCAGTTCATTTTTTGAGACCCCATGGCTTGAGGACGTCATCGGTGTATTTTTCTTGCCACTTGATAACGGCATTGTAGTCTTCTCTTGAATAAATACCATCGACGGGAAGATTTGCCTGTTCGTATGTATTGAGGAATTGTTCGAGAAGTTTCACATCTTCAGGATTGTTTTTTGCGCCGAGCTTGATAGCTTTTGTGAGAAATGTATGAGCGCTACAAGCAACTTCAGGCGCTGCATTGAGTGAAAGTATTTCATGTGATTCTCCTGGCTGTTCAGTGCTGACAGATGATGGTTGAGTTTCAGGCGCTGGTGTTGTTGATACTGGAGGAGTTGGCTTCATTTCTTCGGGCTCCTCATGCTTCAGCACCCTCGTCCCTCCCCCCGTCTCCTGCTGGGCATACCGTATCAGTCTGGTAGTTGCCCCTGATACATTCCCCGCTAGATCAGTCTGTGTAAATGACGGTGTAAATTCTGTATTCAATGCTCCACCCACAAATGTCATGAGCACTGAGAATGCCCCAGAGCTACAAGTCACTGTCGTAGGATTTGACTGAAGACTCGTACTCGCAATAGAGACTGTTGCTCCTGTCTCACATGTCCCTGTTGCAGTATATGTCGATGATCTGATGACTTCATGCATAGAGGGGGTACTGACACCAGGAACGAGCACAGTGGTATCAATAATTACCGCCGTCGCTACAGCAGTACTTGCTAAATTGCCAAGGTAATCCTGGTAACTGAGAGTTACTGTATAAGTACCATCTGCCAGACTACTCCCTGTTGTTGAAGCTACGCCACTGGTGGAGGCGAGACTTGTGAGATTGACTGTAGTATTTACAGACTGGCTATTACCCATAGTCAATGTGGTCGTAGTAGTACCATCGTTAAATGCAACAGTCACAGTACCACCAGTAGGTACTTCTGGTAAAGAGTAAGTCAATTGTAGAGCATTTTGTCTACTCGTAGATGTTGGCGATGTCAGGGTAGGCGATTGAGTGGTCGTGTCTGCTGCTACTGTCACTGTGAGAGAATCAGATGCAGACGTTGGACCACCTCCTAGTAAAGTAGTACCATATTCTACGACATAAGAATCTATACCTCCCCAATCACACGGTAAGTCATTCCAGCCACTTCCATCTGCATAAAATTCAGAACAGTCTTCACCATCTTGATCATTTGGCTCACCACCTGACCAGTTTTGATAGCCAGAAGCCACTCCATTATAAAGACCAGTCCAAAACGTCGTACCAGCTTCTGGACCATCGAGCCACTGCCAAGTTCCTTCTGTAGTTATATCACTCGCACCGAACCAACCATCCTGAGTGAGTCGACCACTAATAAATGCATTTTCTTCTGCCGAAGTAATATTAGCGAGATAACCGCTAATACCGCCATAGGTTCTCGCAAGTGCTGCAGCTCGTGCAGCCGTGGGGGTAATAGCGCTTCAATGATTGATGACTTCGTAGACGTGACCGGTGGCGGGGTAGACGATTTGACCTGCTTCGACGAGCGATATTTCAACAGTATATGCCCCAGCTGATCAGACATTATATTGGAGTGTCGCGAGAGCAGTATTGATATCATTGAGACTACCGGAGAAATAGAGGCTTGAGCCTGTTGGCGATCCAGTAAAAGTAAGGCCCGTTGTCGTGGTCATCGAGAGAGTACCACTGGGGACATAGAGATGGACAGGAATAGTCCCTGAACCAGTTATTTGCCAGTTAAGAGCAATATTGGTATTTGTTCCTCCAGATGCATCGGAACCACCTGTGATGGCATTATCTGCGTAGACAGATGAGGGTAAAGTGCCAAAGAGTAAACAGAATACTGTTGAGAGAGATACGAGACGCTTCATGTTCATAAAAATAAATTAGTGAAGATATTTCTATTCTACACCATATTATTTTACAAAGCAAATATCGTGCATAAAAAATGCCCATAGTCTTTTCTATGGGCATATTTGTGGAGCAGGAGGTTAATCTACTTTCTTGAAGAAACAGGTTTTGAGAACCATCATTGAGCCATCGATTTTCCCTTCGATAAGCTCTGGATCATCGGTGAGGCGTATATTTTTTACTTTTGTTCCTTTTTGTATTTTTTCTTTACCAGCCATGAGGTTCTGTGTCGAAATCACGGTGTCACCAGCAGTGAGTATATTTCCATGTGCGTCTTTTGTGACCACGATTTCTTCTTCATCCATAAATATTTTTTAAATGTATAAGAACTAGTACCAAGTTGTTTTTGTGCCCTGGATTTTGTGGTAGCTCAGGTATGATATCGCGAGTATAACCACAAAAATGAGTACAGGAGCACCTTTTGCGAGACCATCGACTACTGAGATAGAGATCATAGCTGAGATAAAATCGATACCGAGACCAACGTAAGCCCATTCTTTGATTCTTCACTTGATAAAGGGGAGAATGAGGACGATACCTGCAATGGTTTTTGCTGTTTCGAGTTCCCATCGGAACCATTTTGCGCCGACACCGAGGTGTCCAAACATCTCGATAGAAGAAGGGAGATCGACGACGAAAATACTGGGGATAGTGAAAAAAGCGACGAGGATGGTAGAAATCCAGAAGGTAACTTTTACCTTTTTTGAAACTGAGGCCATAAGAAAAGAATAATGAAATAAGAGTTTAGAAATTTACCAGAACATACCCTGCAATGAGCATCACAATAAGTCGGAAACTGACTATAAGTGCTATTTTTTTGACCATAAATTCTTTTTTATCCCCACCCCAGATAACATTTGAGACGCTCATAGGGAGGACGAAAGCGAGCCAAACCATGAAAGCACTTTGGATGCCAGAATATTCTGGAATGGCACGAATAATACACGCAAGCCCAGTCGTCATAAACAACGTTGCGATAAATTCACTCACCATCAATTTCCACATGCCTTCCATGCTTTTCTTTATTTCTTCTTTTGATTTTTTATCAGCACCATGTATGTACATCCATGTCTTACCAAAGAGTGGGCCATACCAGATAGGACCAAGAATAAAACCGAAGAGAGTCACACCAATGATTGCTGCCCAATTGAGAGAGTTCATAGAGAGAATAATAAGAGTTAACGCCTGAGTAATTCTATGTATTTCGCAGATTCAGACAACTTTTTTTTGGTTCTGACGGGATATTGAATAAAATATCTGACTATGAAAAAAATAAAAATCACCTCCATGAATCTGCAGTGCGGTGTTGGCACGATTTGAGGTTACTGGTGATACATACATTTTTGGAAATACTTCATGTCTCTCAGTACAGTGCACCTCGAGAAGAGTGTTTATTTTCTCTCAAGTCAGGGCATTGATATCGTCTTTTGCAATGAGATCTCAGACAAATATCGCGGAAAAGCATTTCTCTCACAACTCGATTATTTACAGGTTGCATCGGGTATTAAAAATTCTGCATTCTTCTTTACTCATCTCATCGGTAAAAGTTCAAAAGAATGAAATGCATTTTTGAGCCAATTTCCCATCATTCAAAATACGTCACACCCCCTCAAGAGCTCAAAGATTAAGAGGATTCTCGGTGAGAGCATCGTAGATATAGACGGTCGGAGGGTTCATCTCTTTGTCGTACATTTGAGTCTCGGTGTGCAGATCAGGCAAGAACAAATACAAGAAATTATCAAGATCATCAGCGCTACAACAGATCCCGTGATTCTCGGAGGAGACTTCAATACGCATGTACTTCATGAGATTGCGGATAATACGCGATTGAGAAGTTGCGGAAATTTCAACACATTTCCATCATGGAAACCAAAAAAATGTCTCGATCACATCTTCGTCAGTCAAGAATTCACCATCCACGATGCCTATGTCTATAGGGATGCTCTTTTTTCTGACCATCTTCCGCTTGTTGCCGTTGTCTCCCTGGATGATGAATAAGTTTAGAGGAGAACGAGGAAATCTCTCACTGCTTCAATCGGTTTGATGGTGAGATAGATAGTTTTATAGTCTTCTTCATTCAGCTCAGAACGAACGCAGTTATGTCATTCTGGAATAAAAATTCTATCCCAAGCAAAGCCATTATCATAGCCAGGATGTTCAGCTATAGTTCCACGGATCTCTCCTGTAAATATCTCCAAACGAGTGCCGTCAAAATAGGCGAATTTTGTCCGACCAATTGCTGATCTCTCCCGTCCATCGAGGAGACGACACAGTCACTCTTGCCCGAGCTCTTGTATGAAAAATTTGATAAATGTTCCTGGGAGTCTTCCAAGGGCACAAAACTCGAGAGAAGTATCTTCGACGAGTATTGGTTTACGTATTTTCTCATAGGCTTGTCTCGCTTTGTGCTCGACGATTTCTCAGAGGTCGAGCGATTGGATTTCACCCTGATCAATTTTTTCATGTAAAACTTCCATTCACAAATATTTCGCGAGATAGTTTGCTTTGTTTTGGTTGCCAGTGATAAATGTAATGGAATCCATTATTCGTAATTGGTAAATTCGTAATTCGTAATTTGCACAAACTAAATGCTTGCCTCAGTATAGTCTCGGAAGTTATCGAGGATTGCCTGCCAGCCTGCTTGTTGCATCTCAATTGGATTTTCACCTTCAGCATCAAAAACTTCTGTGACACGAATCTTGTCGCCTTCTTCTTCGAATGTCACAGAAATATGTCGGTCGTCCGCGAGAGAATATTCTATTCTTTCATTTTCTATGACATCTGTGTAAGTACCCTCAAAATCAAAACTTGCGCTCCCATCATTGGCAGACATAGTTGAACTAAATGTACCACCTATGGTGAGATCATTGGTCGCAGCAGGGCAGTGCCAGTCGTCTGAAGCGTGGTTCCATTCCATGATATGATCTGGATTGGTCCAGCATTCCCAGACGTGTTCGATAGGGGCTTCCACGAGCGTGG
>CAZLKD010000014.1:0-13925 GCA_964560015.1 uncultured Candidatus Peribacteria bacterium | reverse complement strand
AATGAAGCCGTTATCACAGTTAATGGATCATCTATTCCCCTCACAAGAGAAAGTCCAGACGCGGCTTGGCGCGATCGAGATGGAGTACCATATGGCGATGCTCTCGTTGCTTGATCTATGAAAAAAGATAATGCCGAAAAAACTCAAGAAACCAAAACAGCATCAGTACCCGCAAAACCTCCTGTGCCAGAAACGCCAATAGCACAACCAGCAATTTCACCAGTCGCTACCAATAATACCCCTGTTCCTCCTGAGAACTCACCAGATACAAATACGTCCACGACTCCTTCAGCACCCAACGAGCCTATCAGACCTTCTTCGTCCACACAGCCCAATAAAAGACCAAGAATAAGAATCTGATGATTCTGAGCAGGAAGCCCTGAAGAAAAAGAATATCTGAAAAAAGAAAATGATTTTTCAGACAACATCAACAATGGATCTTATGTGCAGTGAAGTGGTTCAGGGCAACAAGAATTCACTCCACGATGAAGAGAAGTTTTTCGAGAACTTATCGCTACAGAGCATGACTATCTCCCTTGAGCGCTTTTCAATGAATCAACAGCATGACAAGGACTTCCCACTGATCCAGAAGATCAGGAAAAAGCATTGCAAGATCAGGAAAAACTATTTTTCCAAAATAGAGATAAACATAAGAATCTCAAACAAGTCGAGAGTGAACGGACAATTGTCACCGCAACAAGAAATCCAAACGCCCAAGCAAGACCATTAAATGGTGGAGAACAAACAATTAATTATCGAACAGATCGAGTAGAAGTAGCATCGCCTGATGAAAATCCGAGAACAGTAAAAGATTGGCTAGATTGGAAACCAAGAACGCACATGGTACCAAAAGAAATAGAAAACAGTAAAACAGGAAAAATAGAAAAAGTAGAAGTAGAGGAAATAATTCCTGACCGTCCTTCTATATACGTTTACTCCGCTGAAGAAGACGCTTTATGAAATCCACGTTTTTCTGGGAGGGTGCTCCATCCGAGCCAACTTACTGGAGATATAGCAAATGATAATCTCTACACTGCGAACATAGATATAAACGGAGATGGCCAGGCAGAACAGGTATGGATAGCACCATCAGCAAAACGAGCAAAAGATCGTGCACACAGTCTGAGTCGATGAGATGCTGCTGTTTGACCAAGCCAACCTGCTACACTCATACCAAAAAAGCCCGAAAAGAAAGAAGAAATCAAACATCCCCCATTACCAACAGAAACCTTTTATTAGTTGCAAACACGAAAAATATAGGGTAAAATACCAAAGTATATGTCTTCTGAAGTACAAAAATATGAAAATCTCGTAGTAGAGAACCAGAAAGATCTCGGCAAGAGATGAGTTTCTCTGGAATCTAAACAAAAGGAGAATGAGGAATATTTAGCCACTATTCAGGAACTCACTGCAGAAATTGATACAGTTACAAGAGATATCTCTGAAACAGATAATCAACTCACACAGGAAACTGAAACCCTCTCTATTAATCAAAAAAAACTCGACGATACCAATAAAGCTATAGACGTTAAAAGACAGGAAATTGGAAATAACGAATGAAAAATAAAAGGAAAAGATGATAAGATAAAAAGTTTGGAAGGTGAGATCACTAAACTTGCTGAATCTAATGGTACCGAAGCACAAATTGCTACAAAAAGAGCAGAACAAGCACGTCTTCGAAAAGATATCGAAGGATTAAAGGCGAAAAATGCAGAGCTCAATAGACAAAAGAAAGAGTTAGAAAATTTACTACCCGGGATCAAGCGTGATATCGAATGAAACAACCAGAAAATAGAGCAACTTAAATTGCTCCGGATCGAACAAAAAGCCAAAGAGGAAGAACTCACCAATCAGAGAGAAGGTGTTCAATCTTTATCAGAAACACTCGTTGCAGAAATCGAAAAGGATACCCAAGATATCGTACGGATAAGCAACGAACTAACAAAATACCACGAACTCTACCAAGAGAACATCCAGCGCGAAGCAAAAGAGAATACGAGCTATAATTCTAGGTGAAAAAAAGAAGATGCTATCGCATGGCTCTGAAAAGAATTGGAATTTCTCATGCCAGGGCTCACCTAGTTTCTCTCATACCCTATTTTCCACTGTCGCATCTCAGCATCTAATTTGAGTGCTCACGGAAGCACTTTTACCAGATGATTCCAGAAAGCATTTTGATGGTGTTTGTGGATAGTATGCGTGAGTTCATGCACGATGATATAATCTCGAAGCCGCTCCGGAAGTCGCATGAGTTCAATATTCAGACTAATAGCATTTCGATGGCTACAGCTTCCCCATCGGGACTTCTGATGACGACACGAGACACTTTTATAGGTAAATCCGAGGTCTTGCGCTAGCTCCATAGTTCGGTGCGGGAGATAGGATTTTGCCAGAAGACGAAGCTCGGTAAGTTGATCTGCAGAAAGTGGAATAAATCCTGATTGATGTTTCTTTTGTTTTTCTATCCATGCAGTATTTTTTGTCACAAAGGCCTGTATTTCTCGCTCAGAAATCCTCTTTGACGCACGCACGACAATCTCTCCAGTAGGAAGTACTCGGAGGCTCATGCGACGGAGTCGTGGGACACGGATGATAGTTACAGAATTTGACACGTTTAATTGGTTTAAACAGACTATAATTGCAAACTGTAAAATCGACTAAAAAACGGCACAAGAGCACACTGTGTAGCAAGCCGAAATTGATCCGTTCTGGTAATCATATTTGCTGACCATACTCCGAAACTCCCATCTCTATCACCAATACCTGGTTTTTCTCAGAGTCATTCCATGATTTGTTCGAGATCGAGGCCAGAACCATCACAGAGTTTCTCGGCAACAATAGCAGGTACTGGCATATGACAAGAATACCCAAAATGCCCTTCTCCCTGTGTATTTTCGATATAGACAATACCCGTGAGCCAATATTCTGTTCCGACACTATCAGGATAGACGCCTCATTCCATGCCCACAAAATAATCTGCATCGGGACAGATTTCACGAAGAGCCTGTACACGGTTCTTGGAACCCAGTCGCAACTCATCGAGCGTGAGCGGCATATCGCGGATTCATGAAGCCACTTTGTATCCCTGAATTTCAATTTTCTGTCACGATAAGTATGGGCAAGCATCAAGAGCCTGCTTGATAGCATCTGTTTTGGGGATATTGGTAGTTCCGAGAGCGAAGAGCATAAAATTTTATAGCTGAAAAACTGAATTGGGTTTTTAGGGGACAAACTGTCTAAGGTCCTTGCTATACAGAACAGTAAGATGAGAAAACTGGCCGAGTTTTTGTCCCCTGAATCGTTTTGGTACTTTTTCGACAAAAAGTACAAATAGATAAAACCAGTATACAGACTGGATACCCGGGTCAAGCCCGAGTATGACGGGAACTACGCAAGTTCAAAACAAGTAATAGCAGCGATACCGAGAATAATTCAGAGGATTTCGAGTCGTGAAATAGTTTCGCCAAATTTCCAGTAACTAATGGCTAGGTACGTGACGAGATTGAATATCTCCATGATGACAGAGGCAACGGCAATGTTCTCAAATTTATAGCTGCGGGCGAGGAAATTGAGCGCAATAAAGTAGAAAAGAATACCAATCGTGTAGAGTTTCCACGAATCACCCGAACCAACCCATGCATTCAGGACCAAATCGCCCACAGTCAGGAGAACTCCTGCTATGAGCAAGAGAAGAAATCAGTGGTGCATAAGATGTTTTTTTATATGTTTTTTGAGAGACATAGTACTCTGTATATCCTATGTATTTTCTACTGATTGCCACACCTTTTGCACGAGAGGATGATTCTCATCAATACCACGCATTTTTTGAAGTTTTTTCACAGTTTCCCAGGTGTCATCACGTCGGTCCATATCAGTTTCCAGTTCTCCATTGACGATATAGGGCATACGCTCAGCAAATTTTGCCACCGCACGAGGGCATACTCGATCAATATTAATGCGCTTTTCGTAGTCGAGTTTATTGATGAGCGAGAGGACATCCCAGAGGAGATCACCGACTTCGAGTTCCAGTTCGTCGTTATTTTTCTCTTTCAGGCTCTTTTTTATCTCAGCAATCTCATTTTCTGCTCCTTCGATGTAATACTCTCGTGGAGACTCAACAAACCAACCGTTGTATTCACGATTGCGCTTCTGGAGCCAGAGAAGTCAGGAGAGTCAGTGCATGAGACAAAGTGTAGTCAAAAAAGACTGATTACAATCTTAGAGACCTAAATGAGTCACTACCGATTCCTCTACGCCTAATAAATTTGCGACAGAGCTTGTGCCCAATTTTTCTCCAAGGCCATTATCTCCACGGAGAAGTATTTTCACGGCACGATCAAGGTTTATAGTAGAAGTCTGATAGAGCCTCTTAACAACTTCCACCGGACTTATCTCTACCATCTGGGCGATAGATGTTACATTTTCTTCTGGATTTACCCCACCTTTTATTCATAGAAAAGTTATTCTGACAAACTCATCTATTTTTTCTGGCGGTAGCCGTCGTCATCATGTATTTTCTAACTTCACATCCATAACGACGGGAAAAACCGGAACAGCTGGTGGGCTAAGCAACTCACGGAGAAACATCATAACATCAGGCCAGAGTATATACGGCATGTCCTTTTTAAATCTATAGTTTGCCATTTTTACTAAGAGAGAAGCCCAATTCTGCGGATATTTCTCCATTCATCGAATATGCACATTTGGAAGGTGCATACCCTGAAGTATTTCTTTCATCTTCGTATATCAAATATTGACGCTCTCAGCAAGTATTGTTTGAAGCGTTACTCGAACATTTGAGACATCTCTGAGCAGGATATCTCTCACGTGGATATATTCCTTATCGGAAGTTATACGAACAGGTATTTCATGAGCCTCATATTCTACTTCTGTTTTGTAATTTGGAATAAGTTCTCGTAGTGGCGTTCACCGAACCGCCTTAAATACTTTCTCCAATAAGCCTCGGAGATGGGCAATCTGAATACACCATGATTTCGCATGTCGATGATACACATCAGGGAAATCATAGCGTGCCATTTTCAAAAAAAGCGCATACCAATTTGGAGCATGAGCGCGCCCCACATTACCAGTGAAGTGTATATGAAGCGGTCTTTTACGGAGAAAATTTTCCATTTTTTGCATCACCATAATGTCCTCTAACTTGAGTTTACCTGCTCGAGCATCATCAACGAGAACCTGTAATGCTTGTTCATACTGAGGACCAGTTTCAATATAAAATGGTACAGCGGTAGATTTTTCTGGGTCTGGTAGATGAAGTTTTGCAACTGCATCATGTACCGTAGTGTTCTTCCAGACATTCGGGGGAGATGTTTGTCTATTTCTAGGTTTTTTATCCTGATCAGACATACCGCCTTTCAGATCTGGATCCAATTTTCATAGTGCTCTGAAAAGCTTTTTGAGAGCGATATTCTGCAATTGGCGAATACGCTCACGAGTCACGCCAAAATCTTCACCAACTTCTTCAAGTGTACGAGGTTTTTGTCCAGAAAGACCAAATCGGGCATCGATAATTTTGCATTCTCGTTCATCCAAAACTGAATTAAGTAATTTGGCATCAAGCAACTTCAGCATATTTTTACGTGAAAGCTGTTCAAGTGGTGTCTGTGCATTCTCATCAGCAACATGTTCTCCAAATTCAGTTGGATCTTCATCACTGATGGGGGCATCAAGCGAAGCTGGTCGCATACCTGCAACTATTAATTGGGCAATTTTTTCTCGCGGTATACCTATCTCTTGAGAGAGCTCGTCGTCGGTTGGATCACGTCACAACTCTTCACTCATTGCCATAGCCACACGACGCATTTTGCTGATTTTATCGACCATATAGACCGGGAGACGAATTATCTTTGATTGATTACAAAGTCCTCTCTTGATAGATTGTTTAATCCACCAGGCTGCATAGGTCGAGAGTTTTCCTCCTTTGCTGGGGTCAAACCGCTCTACTGCCTTCATGAGACCGATATTTCCTTCTGATATCAGATCGAGGAGTGGAAGTCCATAATTTGCATAATCCTGAGCAATTTTCACTACCAAGCGCAGATTGGCTGAAATCATATGGCTTCGAGCCTCTGGATCTCCTCTTTTTATACGCTCAGCCAGTTCAACTTCTTGTTCTGGAGTCAATAAATCTACTTTCCCGATTTCCTTTAAGTATATTTTAATACCTCAGTCCATTTCCATAATTTTATATGAGAGAATTAAGTTTTCAGACCGTCACCAGTGCATCCCGGCTCTGAAAAAGAGTCATCCTACCATCATCCAATGCTTCCTTATACATATCTATGACATCTTCTTGGTCTACAGTGGCTGATTCTACAAGAGGAATAAGAGAGACATAATAGTCTCTGTTATGCTTGAGAGCAAGTACTTTCAGGTCATCGAGGAGCTTTTTTCTCTTTTCCTCAAATATAGTCTGCATATGTTTATGATATATTTTTAGAGAGTTAGTCAAATTCTTGTTAAAATATTTGACAGATTAATAAATGTATGTTTTAATATTATTGTTGAGCTGTCCTACGCGACGCCATACGTCCTCAACCAATAGATAGTTTCTTGCACGTCGTACGAGGAAAAAACCATTCCAAATACATCAAATACGTGCTGAGCCGGTGAAAAACTCACAAAACTCACCACAGGGGATGGCACAACACTGATATACGAGTATGGATCGTATTGTCCTCCGAGACCTTTTCCTAGCCCATCGTCCCGAACGTTCGTTCAGACAAAAGGAGCCGAGAAGAGGTCTTTTTTTGACTTTAAAATCAAAGTAGGATATTATTGAAATATGTTCAACGAAAACTACATCCAACCTCAGGAAAATAGAGATGATATACTCTCTCAAGCTGCTCATGATATAGCAACCGTGGAAGCAGAAATACTTTCAAATGATGAAGAATTAAAGGCCATGACGCCGAAACAGATAGATGCGGTCCTGCAAAAATCTATCAAATCACTCAGGTCTGCATCCCATTTTTCAGTATCAGAACATACTGCATGGGTAGGAGTTGGTGATATCCAGTGAGGAGTCTATTGAGCTGCTGAAATGTCATCAGAATGAAGTAAGCAGAGACTACAATATCTCTTCAATAATTCGCCTGTTTGGGCACGCATATGAAACCTACAACTTATGGGGAAAGTGGAGGTAAAATTTGTCATAAAATGACCTCAACTCTACGTCAATATCACGAGCAGGAACCTCAGTGGCTCAGAAGGTTATGATATCCCCATTATCGTGGATAGAACTAGGAGATAATGAGGTTTTCTTTCTCTATACGTGCAAGACCAAAAACCCCTCTGCCATATAAGATAATGTACCATCCATCAGCAAGTGCTTGATGGATTTTTTTATTATTGAGTGAATCCTTCCAGTCATCTACAGTAATCGAAAGAGACGGTATATTTTGTGAATCTTCGATACACCACCAGAGATGATGCGTTGGTGTAAAACTATTCCCCTTGATGGTACCGATTTTCATACCCGCATGCACAAAGTAGAAATACTCGGCCAAAGGACCGAGATTTCGTTGATTGAAATACACTCCGTCTTTTGTGAGATAGAGAAATCCGTCTTTGAGTTTTGTTTTGAGGTGTTTCGAGACAAATCGCTCGACGATTTCCCTTTCCCCCTTTGTGACAGGCTTTACGATGAGGTTTTTCTGACCTTGTGCAGCAAGTATCGGATATTTATGAGTAGCATCTTGAGTCTTTTTTTTCTGAAAAATAGAAGCAAAAAATCATCCTGTATGTTCGATATGCGGCCAAAAACGCTTTCGAAATACTTCGAGGAGTTTCGGATTTTCAATTTTTAATCGTGAATCGATCACTTCTTCATTTTCCATGACGTTCAGTGTACATGTCGAATACGAGAGAAAACCCTCTGGTTTTACAATAGTTTCCGCTGTTTCCATGAGTTGGTTCTGGAGTTTTGCAATGCGGTCGATATTTTTCTCATGCCAGTGATCGATGATAGAACTGTCACGAAATGCCGTCCCCTCGCCACTACACGGTGCGTCGAGGAGTACTGCATCAAAAAAATCAGGAAAATTCTGGAAAAAACGGCCATCACATGAGACGACGGCGACGTTATCGTAGCCCATACGATCGAGATTATCGAAGAGTTGTGGCGTACGAGTGCGATTTACTTCATTGGCGATGATCAAACTCTCGGGGAAATAGTCAGCTAACTGTGTTGTTTTCCCACCTGGAGAAGCACACATATCGAGGATCATTCCATTCTTCATTCTTCATTCTTCATTCTTCATTATTTCTCTTTTCAAGAGAAATGGTGGGTGCGCCGCAGCAACTTCTTGGATATAAAACCAACCGGCAACATGCTCAATCGTATTTCCGAGAGCAATAGTTGTATCATCACGATCAATGAGAAATACTTCTGGAATATCCGTCTCCGTCAGCGTCCAGCCCTGTTCTTTTGCGTGGATTTTGAAGTTTTCTAATGGGATTTTTCTCGTGTTCACACGGATACTTTTTCCAATAGGCTTGATCATACCAGCAATCACCTCCTCCGCTTGTGCGGAAGTGAAATGAAATGTTTTCTGGAGATAGTCGGAGAAACGGGACATATCAGGGATTGTAGTGATTTTTGAGAAAAGTATAAATTTGACAAATTATAGAAGTATATATTTTATTGTATATGAAACATAAAGTACTCATTATAGAACCAACTGCCTCAGAGCTTCTCCAATTAGCTGGTGGTCAAAATCGAACTATTGATTGACCAGATATAAATGCCTGGAAAACCACTAGAGAACTCTGTGATATCGATAAAGGCATCGCTTACACTCACCACGTAGTATTACAGAGAGGGATTATGTTCGTGCAAAATAAAACTTGGCGGATACTTACCATGACTCCTGAAGAAAAATGTAAAAAAAGTATTATTACTTCAGGTTCTGGACTCAAAGATCCAGATCAAATAATAAGAGAAAAATTAGGTGAGATAGATCACATAAGTACCTCAAAAATGGATGATTGTTGTTTTACCGTCACCCAAACTCGTGGTCAGTCATTCGGCTTTCTTACAAGCATACGAATCGTCCCTGAATCCAGCAACCCTTTCGGACCATTTGCCTGACGGACAAGACTCAGTTGGGAAACTCCCCAAGTGCTCATGCAAGATTGAACAATAAGTGATATGGATAAATCAATCATTGTATGGTTTTGACGTCATATGCTAAAAAGGAAAACTACTTGATAAAGTAAAAGATATTTCTATAATATTCCTATGTCCTGCCACAAAAATAACATTCTCGTAACTCCCCCATACCCTCTCATTTCTCCGAGGAGGTAGTATTTAAATTTTGTCACTTTATCCCTCTTCGTGTAAGAGGGATTTTTTTATTTTAAAACCAAATATATGAAAACTATTATCGTCAAAATCGGCACTGAATCTCTCGCCAATTTCGCACGCAATCAAAAAGTAGAGAAAATGGTGCACGATATAGCACAACTGATGAGAGAAAAAATACGAGTTATACTGATATCCTCTGGGGCAGTCGGTTTTGGGAGACAAATACTCTCAAAAGACGTCAAAAGTAAGCAAGTGCTGGCCAGCGTTGGGCAGTCAATCTTGATGGCCTGATACGCACGGAAATTTAGACGCCACAATATCATCACAGCACAAGTGCTCCCAACACATGCGACACTCGAAGACATAGAGAGCCATCGCGCACAATTCGTGATGACGGTACGAGATATTCTCGAAGCGGGCATTCTGCCAATTATCAACGAAAACGATGCCCTCTCAACGACAGAAATGCAAGCCCTCGGGAGAGGCGCCGATAATGATCAAAATGCCCTTCTCGTGGCTCGCTATCTCACAGCTTCCGAAATCGTACTCATCACCAATACAGACGGAGTCTATGCTGACAAAGATGATAAACGCTCGCGCATAGATACGCTGCGAGGAGGCACAATAAACGACGCATGGATAGATGCCACTTGTGGACAAAAATCAACCACAGGAACTGGTGGCATGCAATCAAAGCTCCATATCGGAAGAGAGTTCGCCAAAATAGATGGCATAACTCATATCTGCGACGGTCTAACAACAGGAATCCTCGAACATGTGACAACATGGAACACACAAGGTGGAACTCGTATTATTCCATAAATTTGCATTCAGATTCTTTGGAATACAATTTCCACGATGAATCACACTATTACCACAACTGACAAAGACGGCGGAACCCACGAAGTTCCGCTTTCTGAAATTGTTTGGAGACCAGCAGCCTACGCCATCATCATACAAGAACGGAAAATCCTCATGGTACCTCAATGGGATGGCTACGACCTTCCCGGCGGTGGAGTAGATATACACGAGCGTATTGAAGAAGGCGTCATACGTGAAGTAAAAGAAGAAACAGGGTTTGATGTTGTCATTGATGCTTGTGTAACGACGAGAGATAGTTTTTTCACTTTTCGCAAAAAATGAATCCACACTCATTCGATCGCTTTTTATTACACAGCACATATCATCGGTGGTGAAATATCAGGTGCAGGATTTGATGGAGATGAAAAGGAATATATGAAGCTCGCTGAATGGATACCTTTCGAGAAATTCCATGAACTCAAAATACACAGCTCCATTGATATCAAACCTATTGTGGAAAGCGTCATACATACAACAAACATATAATATGCCTATTTAAAAACTATGATTTAATTTTCCGCTTTTTTGAGATACTATTCTCATTCTCTACCTATTTCTCTCACTTTAAATATTTTTATATGTTTTCTTTCTTTAAAAAATCACACGAAGCGACGTCTCCTGAGACAAAACTTATAACGCTCACTGCACTCTATATATTCTGTGTCCTCATGACCGAAACACTCGGAGTGAAAACATCACCGATTGGGCATATATCACTCCATTTTTGACCAATAAATATCCCTCAGCTCAAGGTATCAATGGCCATATTTTTTATACCATTTATCTACAGTATCAATGATGTCGTCGCTCAAGTCTGGGGATATAAAACAGCACGAAGTATCTATCGAATATCTCTCTTCACTATCGTAGGTCTTGCATTTTTCTCTTGGGTGAGCACTTCTCTCCCCCCGAGTATGATATTTATGGACAAAGAGGCAGCCTTTGACACTATATTTGGTCAAGCACTTCGCTTCTCACTTGCGAGCATCACTGCCTTTGCGGTCTCTGATATACTGGATGTCATCATCTTTTGTAAGCTACGAGACAGACTCCACTGAAAGTGACTCTGGTTTTCTACCAATGTCTCCAATATCATCTCTCAGGGTATAGATGGAGCGCTCTTTGTCTACCTCGCGATGTACGTACCTGGAGATATCTCGTTTTGGGCTGGCAATCATGCATTTATGTGGGGTGTGATTCTCCCGTACTGGGTCTTCCGAAGTTGCATGAGCATCATAGCAACACCACTCGTCTATGCTGGTGTAAAGTGGGCTAAAAAATAAAATATGCCCCTTTCAGTCATCAATCTCCTCATTCATGCAATGATAACGTTCGCCATGACCGGCATCATATGGTTTGTACACCTGATACATTATCCTGTGATGAATGCCCTGACCTGACAAAGAGAGTTATTTGAAAAAATACATTGGCAAAAAACCATGAAAATTGCCGTTATCATGCTGACTCTCGAGCTTGGAACTGGTATAGTATTTGTATTTTTTCATCCTGTGAAGATACCTTCTTCGTTGCCAATTTCTGGACTTTTGCTCATCGTACTCATCTGGATCGCCACTTGGTGACTATGCGTCCCGAGCCACTGTCAGCTCAAGAAGCAATACAATGAAAATTCCCTTCAAAAACTAATGAAAACGAATAAATGGCGAGCAATTCTCTGGAGTCTCAGAAGCATTATCATGCTCTCAAGTCTCGCAATACTTCTACGGTAAAGTCTTTAAACCTTTTTTTGTATCCTGAAGACGCTGTATAACACCGGCATAGAGTCATGCAATTGTTGGGTCTTGTCGTAACATGGCAATCACTGGAGACATTGTAGCACCTGGACTCTGCCCACCTAAAGAAGTTGATCTTCTGATCATCTCGACAGCTATTGCAGATATTTCGTCATCCCAAAAATCATAACAAGCTTGATGAAGTTTTATCGCATTATTCTCTATTTTAAGTTGCCCTATTTTTGCTTTTACAGATGTTCGAAGTGACTCCACATCAGAGCCATATTGAGATAAAATAGATAAGCAGCGATCTTGTACATTCTCGAAAAGCTGGATTAAAGTGGTCTGTATTTCCGGCGAGACAGATGATCCGGTAACTTTCCGAATTTCAGGTTCCATAAGTGCCCCAATCTGCTGTAACTGCTCTATGGAATGGTCGGGAACTTCTTGTATCCATCAAAGATCGTTCACTTTATTAATACGGAAATCTACATGAGAATCCCCCTCACCTGCAGAAATAACATAATTTAAACAGCTAGCCATAATATTTCATAATAAATAAATTACTATACATAATTATTTCATTTATTTCCCTTTGTCAATTTATACTATTTTACTCTCTTCACTTATTTCATCTATACTTCTGGCATGAAAATTTCCATTCACGTCAAACCAGGACGCAGAAAAGAATCCATCGAATGGGTCGAAAATTTGTTTGGAGAAAAAACACTGGTTGTGAAAATCCGTGAGAAGCCCGTCGATGGCGAAGCAAATCGAGGCCTCGTGGAAGCTCTTTCGGAATTTTTTGATGTACCCAAATCGCGTATTACTATTCTCCATGGACATACTTCACGAGAGAAAGTGGTGGAGATTATAAATTCTTACCAGGAGACACAAGGTCAAGGATTTTGCCAGGACCATCTTCTGGGGAAGTAATGCAAATAGATGTAAGTTCTATTTTCTTTTGTTGACAAAGCTCTACTATAGGATGACTCGGTCATACGGCTGAATTTCTACCAGGTATACATAAAACATCAGTTACTTTCTTTTTCTCAATGATTGCCATCAATTTGTTTGATCGCATATCATTTCTGCATACAAAAATAACTCGCTTCTCTCTCCCTATTTCACAAGCACTTTGTAACAATATAAGGAGATCTCTCTGATATCAAGTAACATCTAATGGAACGAGATCGCTGAGTTTCAGATGGGAACGGTGGTGACTCGTAACTACCTCACACCGATCAAGGCCTTCTTTCTTGAAAAATAGTAAGCCCTCCTGGTGTGGATCTCGGAACAAATTATCTATATTTCTCAAATCTCAGAGCCCCGACTGACGAAGAGACAAATTTCTCTGCTCAACATCATCTCTCGAGACGTTGAGAACATGCCGACGTATGAGATAATCGAGTGCCGCAAAACCTCTTTGTTGGCCATGCTGGAGATCCTGTCTGAGTCTCCATTTTTCCCTGTTGACGATCTCGAGTTTTTTATCATCTGATTTTCTATACAGACGTATACGAAAATAAATATCTCTATATCGAACAGGCTTTCTCACACAATTATATATTTCCACCTGCACTCTATTCTCACCATCTGGGTAGGTACGAAGCTTATCCAAAAAAGTTGCTGGAAAATGTACTATGTCATGGGGTTTACCTTCACTGTTCACGCAAACTGTTTGAATATCAGCATCGTGCATACCGATATCTATGGGTATTTCAAAAACTCCTATTTCTCCAGGACCCAAAGTATCGGTCTGCAAAATATTAGGACGTGCTTCTCTTTGTTTCAATGCATCTCTCGACCGTCACTTGATGACGACTTCACGCACTATGTTTTCTTCGATTCCATAGACTTTAATAGTATCCGCTTTCCTATGAGTACCATCATGTTTCTCATATTCCGGACACAAAGCCACTCGAACTGCTCTACTGGTATCAATTCTCAGCTGTGGATACGTCAGTGTAGTATCTCCCACGGTAAATTCTCGTGTTTGGAAGAGT
>CAZLKD010000013.1:0-14318 GCA_964560015.1 uncultured Candidatus Peribacteria bacterium | reverse complement strand
TCACTCAATGCTTGAAGTACCAAAGTAGCGTTTCTTTGCTGGTGTTCTCCGGGAAGATTTGTGATATTTTTTTCTTGAGTCTTTGCTATGGTTCTCAATTGTACATGATTTTTTTGGCAATATGTCTCAAGAGTTTTATTTTGGAGGGGCGTGTAGAGTGTTGTGTATGGTTTTGCTATGCCGAGTTTATTTTTGAGGACACTCGTTTTCGTCTTGCCGAGCACATGAGTATGTTCGAGTGTAATCGAGGTGATAAAGCAGGCGAGTGGATGAGTGAAAATATTGGTTCCATCATATGTACCTCCAAGACCTACCTCGACTACTGCATAATCAATTTTTTCATCACAAAAATAGAGTACCATAGCGACGACTTGAATCTCAAAAAATGAGAGTGGAATATTGTGTTTTTTTCCGAGGCGAACTACTTTGTCATAGTATTCATTGAGCTTTTTTTCAGGAATTTGTTGTCCGTTGATCTGAAAACGCTCTGTAATTTTTATAAAATGTGGAGAAGTGAAGAGCCCAATCTTTTTTCAGAACGTTTTCCAGAGTACTTGCGAAATCATCTGGCAGACACTTCATTTTCCATTACTCCCTGTTACATGGAATACACGAAGAGTGTTTTGTGGATTTCAGAGTATTTCCATCAGTTCTAGGACATTATCACGTCACTCTTTCATGCCTCCAGGCGTGAGAGACATGACGTAATCAATGGAAGGAAAATTATGCATGATTGGTTTGACTGCCATCTCCTACGATAACCTTTGCATGTCTCAGCGCTTTTTCTCATCTGAGGTACCCTTTTTCGACTTCAGCCTGAATCATAGTTGTCTCATGTGGTATCTGGCTGATGACATCGTGCAGGTCAGGATCTACTTCTGCGCCGATACAATCCATGCGTGAAATACCAAAATCACTGATGATTTTTTGCATAGATTTGACGATAGATCTGATGCCTTCTATCCAGACATGCGTCGCAAATTCTGTCGGTATGTGCTCGAGAGACCTTTCAAGATTATCGAGAATAGGGAGGAATTTGAGAATGGTTTTATTTTCAGTCCATTCACCAATCTGTGCAGATTCTTCTCGTGTTCGACGGACCAGGTTGCTATAATCTGCTTGTGAACGTGCTACTTGTTCTCGGAGTTGAGCGATTTCTGTTTTGAGTTTTTCTATTTCATCGTCTCATGATGTGTTGTCAGGCTGAGATGTTGGTGTTTCTTCTATTGGTAATTCGTGGGCACTGTTTGTAGGGTCTATAATAGTATCGTCCTGTGTCATACGCGGGAATTGTTAAACGGATAAATTAGATGTTTTTTTTGATTTTTCGTGCTATTTCAGAGAGTTTCTTTTTTGCACTTTTTGCTGCTGGTGATTTACCGAGTTGTTCGATGAATCATTTTTTCTCTTGGTAAATTTCTTCAACGTGTGAGATGATAGATTTTGCGTCTACGCCATGTTTTTTGAGTACTTTCTCTGCTTCACCGAGTTCTTCTTTTGCGAGTTTGAAAAACTTCTCTAAATCTTTTTTCTTTGAGAGGACGAGTTTTTTATTTTCAGCAGTCCAGTATTCTTTTTTGAGTTCAGAATATGCTTTTTTATGGCTTTCAATAAAATCTTTCCCTGCTTCTATAGTTGTATCAGAGAGTGTCTTGTTTTTCTTGTCTGATTTTTTATCAGGTTTGGTAGCGTATTTTGCTCCAACGATAAAACCAGCCAGGTATCCCATAAAAACAAACAATTTTTTCATAAAAGTGTGATAAGAAATAATGATCTTATCTTAGTCTAACTTTTCTATATTGCAAGAATATTAGAGTTTACTTTTTGTCTTCAGATAACGGTAAAGAGCTTCTGCCACTTCACCTCGTGTGAGTGGAGAGTTTGGTTTAAAAGTTGTGCCACCAATATCACCAAAGAGATTGTTCTGGTAGGCAAAGACGCCATATCGGTATGACCAATGACTCCACTGGATATCTTTCCATGTTTTGGTCACACCTGTTGGGAGTTTTTCTCCTGTTGATGCTACGAGAATGGCGAGAAACTCAACGCGTGTAATAGGTGCATCGGGTCTAAATTTTTCTTTGGCCGTACTGATGATCTTGTTTTTTATGGCTTCTGAGAGAAAAGGTGTTACCCAGTGATTTTTTGGTACATCGCTGAATACTCCTGTGATGATTTCTCCTTTTTGATCTATCTTGAGCGTTCTCATCACAATGCTCAGGAGCTCTGCCCTGGTAACACTTTTTTCCGGAGAGAAATTTCCATTATCATATCCTTTGAGTATTCATTTCTGAGAAAAATATGTAATAGAATTGTAGAAAGGATTGCTCATGCTCACATCGCGGTATGTTCCTGGGGCACTCTGTCCTACTTGTACGACTGGAGTTGGTGCCACAGGTTTTGGCGCTGTGACGACAGGCTTTTCTATGACGATATTTTTTACGACAGGTGTCGGCGTTGGTGTCATGGTTGTCCTATTTGCTGCGACAGAAGGTCCATCGATGGTTGTGGCTTTTTTGATAAAATCGATGGGATCGACACTGTATTTGAGGATGAGATCTTGATTGAGCCCTGCATCGACCGCTCCATACATATCAAGTTTTGCATCCGCAGCTTCACTATAGCTAAATGGCCAATACGGGTAAAACGGAGCCTCATCATTGTCTACTTGTATATGGAGATGGGGGGTGGTTGTCATACCAGTCATACCAACACGGCCTATAATGGTTCATTTATCGACGACATCTCATGCTCTGACTGTGATAGCTGAGAGATGGAGATAGCTCGAATAAAATTTCCCAACCTTGCCACCATATTTCACGTCCCGATGCTCAACAGTGATGTATTTATTGTTTGGATCGTCGACGACTTTCACGATTTTTCCATTTGCGATAGTAAAAACGGGAGTTCCGATAGGTGCTCGTATATCGACCCCGTCGTGTGATCCAGCTCCAGGGACACGGTCTTCATCCATATATTTTCCACGGAACATCGTCAGGTAGGTGAAATTACTATTGAAATCATTTTTTATGTCTTCTATCCGTGGGAGTGGTACGAGATCAGTTTGTTTTACTGCTGAATAATCGAGACTTCAGCGTACATTGATATAGTCACTCTTTCTCCAGTCTGGGACAAAAGCGAGAGGCATCATCGCTCCATTGAACGATTTCGCCTGTGCACCCTGTGAAATCGACATGAGCCAGAGATGGGCCGGAGTCTGAATCAGGAGGTAGGTAAAGAGGAGGAGTCCATTGAGTATCCATATCTTTTTACCATAGTCCGAAACGGGCTTTTTTGGAAGAGTTTTTGCTTTCATGTTCTCAGGTTACCATACTTTCTTTTTGGGTGCAAATATTTGACAATATATTTTTCCTCTGTAGCATCACTCATATATCACGGGTATTTATCTGAATCAAAGATCTTCATTTCGTTTATGCACTACGAACATCATCTCAAGGCTTATATATTTTTTCTCATTGTGAGTATCGCAACTATTAGCGTGCTCGTATATCTCTATTTTCCTGGTCCTGGCGGGCTTCGTTCTGACACTCTCGATGCTTCAGGAGAAGTGGTGCCATACGAAGAGGTGATTTCTATGAGTTCTGAAGTTTCTTCAGAGGCAATTTCTACCCGACGTATGAGATTGACGCGACTCCTCCTCCGTTATCAACTGCAATTGCAAGAACTTGAGTCGAGTCAGATTGCGGATATAGGTAATACACAGACTCGCGAAGCTATCAATCAGCTACGAAACAAAATAGATAAGCTCCAATCCATGATAGCAAAAACCGTGCAATAGGATTATCTCTTTGTGAGTGGTGCGATACGTATGTTGAGACTTTTGATTCCTGTTGAGAAGGCAATTTGTGCGACATCGCCAACGAGTGATACTATGGTGCCGATGCCAAATTTTTTGTGCTCGACGCGATCGCCCAACGAGTAACTGACCTCATTTCTCACTTGTGCACCGAGTCCAAGAGTTTTCTCTTTTGGTGGGGTATTTGTCCAGTCTCAGCTGAGTGTTGATTCGCCGGAAGTTCAGAGAAAATCAGTCATGAAGAGTTTTCTGGGTGCGTGTATCTCGGTATATTCTTTTGGAATTTCTGAGATAAAACGACTCGCTATATTGCTCGCGTAGGTTCCAAAACTATAGCGCTCATTTGCCCGTGTGACGAGAAGCCTCTTCCTCGCACGAGTCATGGCGACATACCAGAGTCGTCGTTCTTCCTCGAGCTGATCGGGCTCAAAGAGGGTACGAGAATGTGGGAAAATTCCTTCTTCGGCGCCGGCAATAATGACGTGGTCAAATTCGAGTCATTTTGCACTGTGTGTCGTCATCAGGAGGACTTTTTGAGTGCCATCATCATTGCTCTGCTCTGCTGTGATGAGGGCTATATCCTCGAGAAAATGCATGAGTGATTCTGCAGGAGGGAGGTCATCATACCGTGAAGCGAGATTTTTGAGCTCATTGATGGTTTCTGTTTTTGCTTCGACTTCTGGAGGTGAGAAATTTTCTTCGAGATAGTCTTGATATTTGATGAGTTGAAGGACTTTATCGATGAGGAGCCGGGCAGGGAGTTCGTGTGATGTTTTTTGCACTTCCCTCATGATCTGTGTAAACGCTGTGAGCGCTGTTTTTGCAGCATTTTTCATCTCCGGTATGTGGTCAATATGGGTACTGCCTTCGAGATTTTCTATACTACTCTGATTTCATTTCATGAGCGGTAAGTCGAGTCACATATAGTCTATATCTGTCACTTCCACGTACCTCATGATACGTTCGATTGTTGTGGGACCGATTTTTCGAGGAGGGGTATTCACGATTCTCTTCCAGGCAACACTATCAGTGGGGGTCATGATGACCTTGAGATAGGCGATGATATCCTTGATTTCTTTTCGGTCGTAAAACTTCAATCCACCAATAATCTCATATGGGACACCTCGTCGGATGAGCGCTTCTTCGATAACACGTGATTGTCCGTTGGTCCTATAGAGTATAGCCCAGGCAGCTGGGTTTTTCTCTACAAAACTTCCGATTTTGTCAGCCTCCTCTCGCTCACTCGAGCATTCGTGAATTTCTATTTTTTCTCCTTCTTCTGCTTCTGTCCACATGCGTTTATCGAGTGCAGAACGGTTATTTTTTATGACGACATTTGCAGCATTGATGATGGTGCTGGTGGATCTATAATTTTGTTCCAGTTTGACGACTTCTGCCGCTGGGAAGTCGTGCTTGAAATTGAGTATATTTTGGATATTTGCTCCACGCCACGAGTAGATACCTTGCCAATCGTCTCCGACGACACAGAGGTTTTTTGATTTACTGGCGAGGAGTTGAATGATTTCGTATTGGATAGTATTGGTGTCCTGGTATTCATCAACACAGAAATATTGAAATGTATCGTGAAAATATTCAAGCACTGAGGGGAGATGGAGAATATCTCGGGTTTTCAGGAGTATGTCATCGAAATCGAGCGCATTATTTATCTTCATTTTCTTCTGATACTCTGGATATATCTCTGCGACAATTCACTGAAAATGGCTCTCGACGGTTGCTGAGTATTGATCAGGAGAAAGTCCGCTGTTTTTCGCCAGCGATATATCATATTGTACCTGTCGGGCAGGAGCTTCTTTTGCGTCGAGTCTTTTTTCTTCGACGATTTCTTTTATGAGCGACAGCGTATCATCGGTATCATATATAGAAAAATTTCTCACGTAACCAATCTTGTCGATGAAAAGACGGAGAAACATGACCCCCATGGAGTGAAATGTTGAAACAAGAGGGAAGTCTCGTGGTATACCAAATGACATAGGCATATCGCGTCCGAGTTTTTTTGCAATTCTTTCTCGCATTTCACGGGCCGCCTTATTCGTAAAAGTCACACAAAGAATAGAAGTCGGTGCGATACCAACTTCATGAATCATGGAGTAGACCCTTTCAGTGAGAGTATGAGTTTTTCCTGATCCAGCACCCGCGAGGATGAGGAGAGGGCCGTCAATGATAGAAACTGCACGAAGTTGTTCGGGATTGAGCATGCGACGATTCTATCGAAAAAAAATCTTTGTCACGATTTAATTTTTCAATATCTCATCAATTGATTCTACCTCATCAATTCCTCTTTCTTTTCTCATCAGCCATCGCATCATCCTGACACATTCTAGGAGTTCTTTTATGTGTTTTTCGTAGGATTCATCTTTTTCGGGGAAAGGTGTTATCGTGAGTACTCAAGACTCATCTCTGTATATATGCGCTATTTTTCCACCAGTTTTAGGTAATTCAAATTCGTACAGCCCTTCTTCTGCTCTATATCTGAGGAGCTCTTCAGCGATTTGCATGATTTGGCCCTGGAGAGCCTCTATCTCTTTTTCATTATGTGCCACAGGGGGTCTTGTTATTTTTGCAACTTCACCTGGAATTGTAGCACAGAGTAAGAACACTCCTGTATAGAGTATTCTCAGTGAACTCGGGAGGTTTTTCGGGGAGTTTATTGTCATAGATTTGTGTTCTGAAAAAAGTCGTTCTTCTGTTGTTTATTTTGCCAGTAACTTATTAATATTTTCTTCCCCTGAAGGCTTTCATGTTTTTATAATTCCTTTCACTATTCGGAGGCTGCGAATAATTTTTCTCAGAGTTGCTGCCGAAGAGAGCTCTGCCGATGTAAAAGGTGCTTGTATAAATATATCTCGATTTTCATTTCTTCCTATAAAAACTGCTCGTGAAGGGTTTCCTTGTTCATCAAGTATGGGGAATGTGATCCCACGTGTTGGATCTTTCTTCTCACTCTCTATGAGAAGATCATGAGCGAGAGCCTTCATTTCTCCTTGGAGTGCGTCTATATTATTTTCTGTTTGCTCGGAGGTAGATGTTATTTCTTTTACTCTCGTTGCCATGACGCCTGCAAGTACTAAGGCTCACAGTATTAATCCTTTGAGAGGTGTGGTTAAAGTTTCGTTAGGCTTATTTGTCATACTGTGTAATTTATGTGTGGTATGATATTATCTATTTCATTTTGTCAACGAGGTACTTGAGGAAACAAAAATTTCTCTATACTCTCTAGAGTCTCTCATCCTTTCCTAATCTTTATCCTATGCTTTCCGATCTCCAACCTCAACTCACAAAAGCTATCGAACATCTCAAGTCTGAATACTCAAAGCTCCAGGCTGGCCGTGCAAAACCTGAGCTCGTGGAAGACGTGCTAGTGCCTGTCTACGGCTCAACTATGCCAGTAAAAAACGTTGCTACTGTCTCTGTGATGGATCAGAGGACGCTCTCTATCATACCGTTTGACCGCACAACTGGCGCTGATATCTGTCGTGGTATTGCACAGGCAAACATCGGCCTCAATCCACAGGACAGGGGAGATAACATCCTCATCACGATACCCATGATGACCGAAGAAAACCGTCGTAACCTCCAGAAAATCGCACGAGATATGGCTGAAGATGCAAAAGTATCTGTTCGGAGCATACGAGCCGAAGTTCACAAAAATATCCAAAAGGCAAAGACCGATAAGACAGAATCAGAAGACGTCATAAAGGGCTATGAAGAGGACCTACAAAAAGCAATCGACGCCACCAATAAATCAATTGATGAACTCGCAAAGATCAAAGAAGAAGAAGTTATGAAGATTTAAATTTATGGTTTCGGATAAACACTATTTTTCTCGCCTGCTCAGAAAAAATATTTGGATTTATTTCTTCTCTTTTCTGATGGCTCCAACGGGATATGTCACAAAGATAGTCATATCCAACTCTGTCTCTGTTGATGAGCTCGGTACGCTCTACTGAGTGATGAGTTTGATAGCCATTCTTGGAGCCTACAATGATTTTGGAATGACGGAAAGTCTGAATTATTTCCTACCCGGATATATCCACGAGAAAAATACAAAAAAAATTACAAATACTTTTTCGATAGCACTTGTGACACAGATGATTTCGAGCACTATCATAGCTCTGTGTATGTATTTTGGTGCATCGTGGCTTGCAGCACATTATTTTGAAAATCCCCTCGCAGCCGTGGTGCTCCATATTCTCACGATACAGTTTTTTGCTGATAATATTTTCCGAACAATCAATACATTTTTTCAGGCTATCCAAGACACTCGTTCACAAAAAATGACTGATTTCCTTCGTATGTTTATGGTTATGGTGATTGTCTGTAGCTTGTGGTTTTTTGATGTACGCACTATTGCTGTGTATGCATGGGCTTGGTCTGTCGCGATGCTTTTTGGTGTTATCATTTCTGTTATTTTGTTGGCAAAAAAATATCACTCCTATTTTACTTTTCATGGATGGAGGTTCAAGAAAGAAGATTATTTTCACGTCTTTCGGTATGCTTTTTGGGTCATGCTCTCGGCGAATGTCGGCATGCTCCTATCACAGATAGATATGCAGATGGTCATCACGATACTTGGTACACGGGACGCGGGTTACTATACCAACTATCTCTCACTTATCCGCATACCATTTTTGTTTTTGTTACCGGGTATATTTTTCCTCTTTCCTGTTTTTTCCGACCTACTCAAAAAATGAGAAGATAAAAAAGTCATTGCCATCCATGCATTTTGTTACGAACTCTTTTCTATAGTAGCGATTATGATGACGAGCTTCTTTATGCTCTTCGGCGATATCCTGACGACGACACTTTTTGGTGAAGGTTATGAGATGTCAGGACGAATACTGCTCTATTCGTCTCCATTTCTGCTCTTTAATTTTTTGATGCAGGTTGATTTTCAGATCCTCTCTGCAAGTGGTAGGCCTCGGACAAAGATGTTTATCCTCCTGGCGGGAGTCGGTCTCAATCTCGTCACAAACTATGTATTTATCCACTTGTGGTGAGTTGTCGGTTCTGCTTTTGCGAGTGGTATCGGGTGGCTCTTTATCTGGTCTCTCTCGTTTTACCAGACACGACAATTTGCATCAACCTTTCGATGGCCTATTTTTTGGCAAAATATCATAGGTGTCATACTTCTTTCTTGGGGATTGTTTCATGTTCATCTCGATGAGATTTTTCATGGTCGCATGCAGATGCTCGGAGGTATTTTCATCGTTATCATCATTTACTGTTGTGTCTTTATGGGTCTCAATTGGTCCGAGTTTCAGAGGTTTCGTAGGATTTTTCATGATAAACATATCATATGATAGGCATTTTTGATTCTGGATCTGGCGGACTCACATTTCTCGCTGCTATGAAGAGGCGGTATCCAGATTGGTCGTATGTCTATTATGCTGACTATGAACACTGTCCTTTTTGAGAAAGGTCACCAGAGGAAATTCAGACACTGACTATTGCTGGAGTTCAAAAACTCTTTGATGCCGGTGCGGAGATTGTTATCCTCGCTTGTAATACAGCTTCGGCGTGGACTCTTCGAAAGATTCAAACCGAGGTATTTCCTGATAAAAAAGTTCTCGGCGTTACTATTCCTGGAGCTGAAAAGGTCATCGAGTTGTGATGCAAGCGTGTGACGGTCTTCGCGACTGAACAAACTGTCCGATCTCGTACATATGCAGAACGAGTGGGGATACTGGATAAAGATGTATGTGTCGAGGAAATAGCCCTCTCATGAAACCTAGTCCGTGCTATCGAAGATTTACTTCCAGTCAGGCAATGCCAGAGTGAAGAGGATTTTCAAAAACTTCTCGCACTATATAGTGCTGATGGATGGAATTGTGATGATGACCGATGGCAGTTACTCGTAGAGCAATACTTTTGAGAGTTCAAAAAGAGGGAAGAAGGGGAGTCTATTATTCTCGGCTGTACGCATTATGCGTATCTAGGTAAACCACTTCAGAGATTATTCTCCGAATCTATCTTGATTGATCCATCTGAGGAATCAGCGCAGAAAATGTGAGAGTATCTCTTGAGGAAGCCTGACCTTTTTCAAAAAATAGACAAGACAGGAAAGATAAAATTTCTATAATAGTTTTATGACAAAAATTCTTCTCTACGGTAAATGAAAAGTTGGACAATCACTTGCACGTTTTTGTGAAAGCATTGAGCAGCCGTATTCCATCTGTGATGAAACTGATGCGCCTACGGCGTTTGATGATTTTACTTCTATTATTCCGTCGCCGGGTCTCCCATCCTCGCATCGTGTCTATGAGTCTGGAAAAGTCCTCTCTGAGCTCGATTTCCTCTCAAAATACATACCAAAATGATTTCAGGTCCATGCTGTGACTGGAACTGATGGCAAATCGACGACGTCCTGGATACTCTATCATTTTCTCCTGAAATGATTTCCTGATGTGCCAGTGTACCTCGGTGGAAATTTTGGCACCCCACTTGCTGATGTGCTCATCGAAATAAATCAGAAATCAGAAAAAGAAGGCCACATCGTCCTAGAAGTATCGAGTTTCATGGCCTATAGCCTCCAGAAATTTTACGCTACCAGTACTATTCTTACCAATCTCCATCCCGATCATCTCGATTGGCACAGAGATCTCGCTGAATATTATCACGCAAAGCTCAACCTCCTTGTTCATACAAAAGAAACCCTCATCTATCCCGAGTCTGCTCTTGTGCAATTTCCAGAATTGCCAGATTTCCCAATCCAGTCTCTCGTCATTCCCGAAAAAATATCTGTTGAAAATAATCTTCTTGCCCTCTCAGAAGAGGCTTTTCTCGATCTCTCCGATATACAGCTTTTTTGAGCACACAATGTCAGAAATATATATTGTGCAGCCCTCTTGGTTCTCAAATTTGGTCTCACGGTGAAGACTCTTTCTACTATACTTCCTACGATTCCTGCCCTTCCACATCGATTGCAGCAGATATCTCAGAAGGATGGAAGAATATGGATAGATGATAGTAAATCTACGACGGCACAGTCTCTCTACGCTGCTTTGACTGCTTTTGCTCCAAAAAAGGTATATCTGATTGCAGGAGGAAAAGACAAAGGTGATCCTTTTACCGAACTCGTACCATACCTCCGAGATAATTGTGCTCTGTGTGTCGCTATCGGCGAAACAAAATCTGTATTCTTACAGGCTGCGCACGATGCTTTTGTTCCAGCTATTTCTGTCTCTACTCTCGAAGAGGCTGTAGATTACATGGCAGAGAACACGTGAATAGGCGATATCATCCTCCTCTCTCCCGGATGTTCGAGTTTTGATATGTTTCGTGATTATGAGGATAGGGCAGAACATTTCGCACATGCAATACATGCACGGAAATAAATGTCTCTGATTGCAAGAGAAATAAACTCGGAAGTTGGTAAAAAATTTCTATACTCGTCTTCATATAATCTTTTTTTATGAAACCAACGCCTCATCACACGCATCAGGAACCATCGGATGCTCGGTATATTTTTATTTTGTTCGGTCTGATTTTTGTTGTTTTATTTTTCGCTTTTCTTGTGTATTTTGTCTACGGCCAGAAGCAGTTTTCTACTCTGACGCCTGCAGATGATCCAACTTTTGAAAAAACGGCTCTCCAAAAAGACACTGTCAACACAGAACCTCTCAAGGTAGCTACGACGCCACCAGTTGCGACAGCACTACCTACCTCAGTTCCATCAGCTGTTTCTATAGATCCATCACGATATAATCCACGAGACATTTCGACCAATGCTCTTCGTGGACGCGCCCTCCTCGATAAATATTTCTCTTCTATACAGACTGCCGATTATCAGACTGCTTGTTCACTTCTCTCCAATACTATTTGCAACGCTCGTCGTGACATCTATAGCTTTTCTCAGTTCCTCAATAAGACGAGTGGAGGCTATGTGGTCAAAAACATTTCACTTGCGAAAGAACAGAAACCATCAGAGGCAATTTACTGTGTCGAATATTCTTATTCTCTCAAGGCTGATCTCAATCCAGCACCAGTGACTGAGTATTTCCAATATCGAATCAAATCACGACCAGATGGTATCGATGAGATATCTGCACGTGTTTGTGAAAAAGTTATCAAAGACGGACGCGAGAGACCATGTCCTATTATCACTCCAAAAAAATACTGTTTTTAGTTTAGGACTGTAAAATCATAAACCTGTAGATGACATAACTGAGGAGTAATATCACAACACCTATGATGGCATAGGTTATAGTTCTCTTTGCGCGATCAGTTTTTTCTTCGTCACCTCCACCAGTGAGCACGAGAAAACCTGCATACATGATCATCACAATGGTAATGATTGCGATGAAACCATTCAAAAAGACTATCATCTTTGCTATGAGTCCGAGAGCTCCCGAAGCATCAAAAACACGCTTGGTACAGTCAATAGAGATTCCAAAAATTGTTCTCCCTCCGCAGGTACCTCCTCCGTAGGCGACCCTCACAATCGGTTCTGCAATCATCATGATGACAAAACCAAAGACAGAGCCAATAAATACTTTTCGACCATCGATAGCACGTTCTTCATCACCCATAGATGTCACGATACGATAAAAGGAATAAACAGCTGCCAGGAAGAAACAAATACCGGCCATATAGCGTATGAAATTGAGCAGAGGATAGATGATATTGATGACAGCAGCGTAGACAGTTTGTCCGCTAAATGTTTGTGTGCTCGTCACGCGAATCTCAAATTGTTGTATGACGGTATAGGCGATAGAGATGATAAATAATCCAGCGAGACTCCAGACGAGCGTCTGCATCCAAGTGCTAAAATCCTCTTCACCATTTGGTGAAGTCAGGAGCCGTATCGTGGCTATAAAAGCGATGATGATGGCAGCTATAAATATGATGATGGCAAAATCCTTGAAGAGGATAAAGAGGAAATTGCGTATCGCATACCCATCGCTTGTTCCGAGAGAGGAGGTGTGGTATTTGCTCGAGTCAAAAATTTGTCGGAAACCAGGCAGATCAGCACTCACCCAGAGACATCCTGCGATGCCGATGAAAAATAGGATATTTTTTATGATGGATGAGAGATGTTTCATAGGGTATTTTTATGTAGTAGGTGCATCTTTTTTGTCTTCCTCAGGAGCATTGTTGATACCGAGTCGGGCCTCGATTTCCATATCGACATATTGTTTTTTACGTCCATACATCTTTCGAGAATATTCTCGGATGATTTTTGCAGCACGATCATTGCGATAAAAATTATCCCAAATGGTTTTGATATCAAAAGGTCGTGTCGAGGCATTATCGATATTGAGCTTGCAGTAGGTTGTAAAGTTTGCGATACCGATGATGTCCTGTTGCGATAGGGTAGGGGCGTATTCTTTTTCGAGATACTCTGCGTCTTCGGCACCCACCTTAAATGACATCATCGTTCCGACGTTACCAAACACGGCATCTTTGATAGAGGGCTTATCGCCTTTGGTTGATTTGTGAGCACCTCATATCTGAGCGATATATTGGTGTGCCATGATGAGCGAGAGACGGTATTTTCGGGCCTCTGAGAGGATGTCTCCAAAAGTATCAGTGGCAAAGTTTTGGAACTCATCGACATAGAAAAAGAAATCTTTTCGTTTTTCTTCTGGGATGTCAGCACGGCTCATCGCGGCCATATTTACTTTTGCCACGAAGATCAAACCGAGCAGTTGCGCATTGAGTTCACCGATCTTACCCTTTGAGAGATTCACGAGGAGACATTTCTGGTTATCCATGATGTCACGGATATTAAAGGCTGACTTTGGTTGTCCGATGATATTGCGGATGGTAGTATTGGTGATAAACGGTCCGAATTTCGCAGAGAAATAGGGGATCATCTCTTGTTTTTCTCTATCACCAGTCTGAGCATACTCATGTTCCCAAAATGCTTTGACGACAGGATTTTTTACTTTGCTAACTTTGTATTTCATGAATGCGTCATCCACGAAGAGGCGGGGGACATCGATGAGCGTACCACCATCATCTTCATCGTCCATGAGTGTGAGCGCACCATTTCGGAAATAGTGCTGGATACGAGGGCCAAATATTTCCTCATCAAAAATTTTGATAAAGATAGCTGTCGCATCGAGAGCGGCGCGGTCTTTTTCTATAGCACGTAAATCGGGATCGGTCGAGATGACCTCGAGCATATTCATGCCCATTGGGCGTTCGTAGTCAGAAGGGTCAAATATGACCATGTCTTTGGCTCTCTCTTTTGGTGTAAAGGCGAGAATATCCTCTATCAGATCTCCGTGAGGATCGATGACACCGATACCTTCTCCTGCCCAGAGATCTTGTCTTGCGAGGTAGCCGATGAGGACGGATTTACCTCCTCATGATTTACCGATGATATAGTGATGACGACCGCGGTCTTTTTTATCAAAATAAATCGGTTGTTTCTTATTTCGGTATTCGTTCCATCCGAGGAGGGTAGCATCTTTATAGACTGGGAATCCACCGAGGAGACGTTCTTTTTCTTCTGATTTTGGGAGCTTGCCCTCAT
>CAZLKD010000012.1:13903-15004 GCA_964560015.1 uncultured Candidatus Peribacteria bacterium | reverse complement strand
GAGAATTGGTGCAGATTTTACGAATTTCAGGGGTGGTATGCAAAATAATAACCCCTACAATATCAAATTTTCTGGGTCAGATTGGCAGATGCAGATTTGTGTAGGCTGGGTTAACAAAGAATCAATAAATACAGATCAAAAAGATACACAATCAATATTTAAGTGACCTGAGCATGGCGTGTATTCTGCAGTCCGCATGTTACTTCATAGATTTCAAAATAATGGGCTGAACACCGTGAGGAAACTCATAGCATCAAACGGGTTGTGATGGACACAAAACCCTGCAGATCCCAGCAATCCAATTTGAAATAGCGCAGCAGAAAAAATCGCACGAAGAATGCATGTAGATCCAGATGCGATCATCGATTTTAGGGATAAAAAAGTATTTATATCGTTTTTAAATGAACTTCTCGTGCAAGAAGTCCCTGGAGCGAGATATTATCGAAATATGGTAACGCAAGCCGTAGAATTGCTCGATCGCGATGCCTCGTCACCAGCATGGCCAGGCTATTTCAGTGGTTATCCTGAGCCAGCGAATCGTCCAGTCATGCAGGCAACAAAGAAGCCAGAGCCAAAAAAGGTACTCAAAACAATAGCTATCAATACGACACTGCCTGGTATTTCTCGTGATATCAATGGTTTTTCAACAGACGATATCGCAAATATAGTGGGCACAGCAATACTCGAACCTTTGTGAAGTATGCGATGACCACAAAAGTGAGGCCTAGCACCTGATACAGAACGGCTTTCTCATATCGCAGAAAAAATAGGTATAGGACAAGATGTCAAAGATGTAGTATTTGGTAATTGGTGTGGGGCAAATGTCCGTGCAATGTATGAGAGCATAGTACAACATCTCAATTCGCGTGGTGTTCAGATACCACACATTTGGGCAGCTGATATCGGAACTGGTAGTGGAGTTGGTAATTATTTTGATCATACTCGTGAGAAAGGCGGACTCCCCTCTACGGCTCGAGTTATCAATGGCATAAAGAGCAAACCAGGGAAAGCAGAACTCGAATCCCTCTTGCTCAATTCTGCAGGGCATATATTCATCATCAGCTACAGCCATAGATGAAATGGCCACGTCAATATGGCGTT
>CAZLKD010000012.1:9925-13893 GCA_964560015.1 uncultured Candidatus Peribacteria bacterium | reverse complement strand
GTCAAGACAAGTAATGGTGATAAGCTCGTAATATTTGATCCTTCTTGGCTCACAGGAGCAACGCTGACCTCAGAGATAAAATGAATAGGAGGTTTTCATGATGCTCAAAAGTATATTGCGTCATTTGTAAACGGTGAAAAAGTACTCGATGAACAGGGAAAATTATGAAACGGTGCCGCACCCAATAGGTACAATGTGACATCAGTGCTCGCTATCTCACATCAAGCTCTACCTGCACCCCTGCCTCCTCCCCTACCAATTCCTGCACAAACTGTAGCATCGACCATAACTGGAATGCCTCTGCGCGTAACATCGTTACTGACTGGAAAGCCAGTAAGCCAAACTGTCACACATAAAATCAATTGAGAAGTTGTCCTAAAGCCCTACACGATAGCAGCACGAAAGAAGTTCCTAACTGGATATTTGCAACAACATTCAGATGCGCCACGTTTGCCAATTAGCCTATCAAGATATGATGGTCAAAAAGGAACTGATAATATATTCTTACTTGGTTGGCTCCAGCAAAATCCAGATATTTATCAGGCCTGGCAAGAGGAAGTTATGAAGCCGGAAAACATGAAATCACAGCATGTAACGAGCAATTAAGGCAAAGTTCATAAAAATCCTTGCATTTCTCAGGAAATTTTTATAATCCAGTCATACTTTTCACTATTTTATGAAAAAAGATACACACCCACAATACCGCAAAGTCTGTTTCAAAGAGTTTTCTACAGGATACACTCTCATCGCAGGTTCTACGCTCGATTCAAAAGAAACTGTCGAAGTCGATGGTGAGACATACCCTCTCGTCTATATCGAAATCTCTTCTGCATCACACCCGTTCTACACTGGTGAAAAGCGTATCCTCCGTACTGGTGCTGTTGATCGATTCAACGCTCGAAACTCAAAAGCAAAAAAGGCTGCTTAGTTTTCCTCGACATATTCTCCAGCCTCCATACACTATGGGGGCTTTTTAATACCTATTCTTGAAGCATTCCTCAGACATCATTGATGAAATCATTCTCGCTGTCACAAAAGACGAGAGTATTTTGACGAAGACTGACTTCCAGAAGCTCTGCAATAGTCATTATGCCATCCATAAACTCGCAAAGACGATACCAAATATTGCCTTTGTCGAGCGCTATCATGAGATGATTTCTGATGGACGAATAATTCCCTCTCCCCGCGCTGAACGCATCTTCCGCAAGAGAGGTGTTCGAAATCAGTCAGGCATTGCTGTGATATCACTTTTGACGAAGTTTTGGTGATGTCCTGGAAAATGTATATTTTGTCCAAATTTTGCTGGCCTCCCTCGGAGTTATATCCCCGATGAGCCAGCCGTCATGCGTGCCCAGATGAATGAATTTGATCCCGTTAAACAAGTCTACAATCGTCTCAGAAGTCTCCGAATCACTGGCCACTGTATCGATAAGTGTGATGTCCGCATCATCGGCGGAACGTGGTCTGTGTATCCAAAACTCTACCAAGAGCTTTTTATCAAGGCTATCTACGATGCCCATACAACCTATGAAGAGCTAGAACCTTTTATAGAAGATACTTCGACAGGGACAGATAGATTTGCTGAATTCAAGGTCAGAGAAGGCTACAAAATGCGAGAAAGTGCTACTCTCGAGGAAGCAAAGGAGCGCAATATGAAATCACGCTCACGCGTCGTCGGTATACAAATAGAGACACGTCCTGATTGGATCAATATCGATGAAATCAAACGACTCAGAAGCTACGATGTCACTCGCGTAGAAATCGGCTATCAGACAACCATAGACGAGATCAATGAAATGAACAAGCGATGACACGGTAATGCTGAATCAATAGCCTGTACTCAGATGCTCAAGGACGCAGGTTTTAAGGTCTGTGCCCATATCATGCCCAACCTGCTTGGGTCAACACCGGAGCTTGATCGAAAGTCGCTCAAAGAGGTCTTCAATAATCCAGCTTATCGCCCCGACGAATTAAAGATTTACCCCATGATGGTCACAGATAAGAGTGAACTCACCGAAATATGGAGAAATGGTGGCTTTACAGCCTACGATGACGAAACCCTCATCGCTCTCATGGCAGACCTTCTCGAAATGGTCCCACCATATATCCGCATGAATCGAGTCTATCGTGATATACCAGCTCACCAGATACTTCATGGTTCTCACCTAGCAAACCTCAGGCAGATATCAGAAGAACTCCTCGTCTCTCGTGGCGGGCTCGTCGTCGATACTGCTTCTCGTGAAGTAAAAGGGAAAACATTTGATACTGAGAATATTCATCTCGTAAATAGAGCCTACGAAGCGTCTCTTGGACAAGAATACCTCCTCTCTTTCGAAGAAAAAGAGGTCAAAAATCCGTATAAACATAAGGACGACGGGTATACTCGAACTCCCCAAGGTACACCTGACAATGCCACTCTCTACGCCCTCCTACGGCTCCGAATCCCCTCTCAACACTTTACACATGATCCACATTTTCTCCCCGTCCTCGAAAATGCAGCTATCATCCGTGAAATCCATACTTTTGGTGAACAGCTCGCCCTCGGAAATCGTGCTGATGATGCTATCCAGCATCAGGGTCTCGGGAAAAATCTCGTCGCAGAAGCAGAGAGAATCATACGAGAACAATACCCAACAATCACAAAAATAGCCGTCATCGCCTGAGTGGGCGTACGGCCATATTTTGCAAAGCTAGGATATACTTTGGAAGATACCTATATGGTAAAATATCTCTAAACTACTTTCTCGTTGAGACATCCCATATACGAGCAAATTCTTCGACAAATTTTTGCCCTTTTTTGTCATCCTTGTGAGAGAGATCATTTTTGCCACAACAGAGGAGATGGTTTTTCATGAGCTCCGTATTGACGCCACGAAGGAGTCAGATAGCAGCATTGATTTGCTGACCAATATCGGCACAATAGCAATCTTCTTCGATCATCTGCATGACTTTACCGAGAGTGCCTTGAGATTTTTTGACGGAGAGAAGAAGTTTTTTTTGAAGATTAGGATTTTTAGAAATCATAAAAGAGGAATTAACGAACTGAAAAATTAAACATCATACCATTCTCGAGATGCGCAGATATGTGGCAGTGCCCCATCCAATCACCCGGGTTACTCATATCGACAAGAATATCAACCGAAGAACCAGTTGGTACTAGGACGGTATCCTTCCAGACGAGATTGTTATTCTTTTTACCATCCGTACTGAGGACGAGAAATCTCTCACCGTGAAGATGAATAGGGTGTTGCATAGGATGAAGAGAATTTGGATCATTGAAAATATGAATCTTCACGAAGTCGCCTTTTTGAAAATCCCAGTTAATCATCATATTTTCGTGCTTGGTAAAGTTATCAATGATTTTCCATGAGACATTTTTCATATCAGACATCTGATTCATCATCTGCATCATACTGTCACCTGCGTCCCACTCTATTCCCACAGCCCCCTTCCCTGTTTCAAGAGGTTTCGTCACAGTATCTCTCATCATCTGCATATGCCCAGCCATCATACCCTTCATCGAGAGAGAAAGTGTGATATCTTTATCGGGGCTCTTATCAAAACTCTTCCGAAATGGTTCAATGCTCGCGCTGGTTGTGCTATACGAATGAAGCGTGTCAAATTGTTTTTGATTTCATCTTGATTGAAATGTGGAATCTTCTGATACAACAATGTTTCCAAGAACCGTATCACCAGATGGAATCTCATTTTTGAGAGAAAAAGTCCCTACAGTATCAAATCGAGCCTCCACAATACTTCGTTCAGATGGTCAGATAATAATGCTCTTCTCCCATGTCTCATGTTCGTAAGCGCCATTATCGCCTCCAACTCTTTTCATTTTTACACCATCTATCACTATATTATAAGGCCGCGCATTTGCAGCATTGGTCATATAAAATCTCACTATTTCTCATTTTTTAACTTGGAGAGTATAGTTTTCGTCCCAGTTGGTCATAAGTTTGTTTCCA
>CAZLKD010000012.1:7263-9915 GCA_964560015.1 uncultured Candidatus Peribacteria bacterium | reverse complement strand
TTTTGGTTTTCAACAATTCAGCAACGGTCGTTTCATAAGTTTGTTTCCATAGCGACCCATAAGTGTAAACTGACTTTCTGTATGAAAAGATACTAGCTTTTGATCTTGATCGAGGAGTATATCGTGAAACATAAGTGACACTTCCCGATCTACCGTATCCTGCCACTGATTTTTCTCATCCGGAAGTACTATGAAATTTCCAAAAAGCCCGCTCTCCTGTTTCTCTGGCTCAGACATGTGCGGATGATACCAAAAAACACCAACATCAGGGAAATGAACTGTATAGAGAAAAGTCTCTCCGGGCATGACAGGATTTTGTGTTACATATGGTATACCATCAGAAGCATTGTCGAGGCGTACCCCATGAGAATGAAGTGTGTCTGGGAGATTAGTATTATTCCTAAAGAGGATTTTAATGGTTGATCACTGTTTTGCTCGAATAGTTGGGCCAGGAAGCATACCATTATAGGCTATGAGGGTTTGCTCTTGTCCCGCAATGACTTTTTTGACAGGTTTCGCAGTGAGCTCATAGGTCTCACCATCTTTGACATCTACTATTTGAGACACTTGAGCAACGGTAGGAGCAGGAATGCTAAATGACTCCTGACAAGCAGAGAGTCAAAAAAATGTTACAGCGATAATGATGGCTACAGAAAAAGAAGGTGTTTTTTTCATACAAAAAGAGCTAAATTATATCATCATAAAAAGTATCATACCGAGAGACATAATAATCATGCTCCCACTCTCGACAAGAGTAACCCATCAGAGGGTGAGTTCTGTATGGGCTCCGAGACACGCACAATGAAGTTTTTTCGGCTGAGAAAACGCACGAAGAATTCCTATAGTTGTCACCAATGAGATACATAATGTGACGAGGTTTATAGGAAGCCAATACATCATCATCACATCTGCAATATATGCTATGCCGAGAGAGAATTCAATAACGGGATAAGTATATCCATAAAGTGGGATATTTTTGGTAATGATATCATACTGGCGAAAACTCTTCACAAAACCTGACACATTAACGAGTTTCGCCAATCAAAAAACCATAAACCAGCTCCCCATGAGCATGTTCATACCCATCATAGAAATAAGAGGGTAGTCGAACATGCGACAAAGAATCTCTGTAGAGATTCAGATAAGTATGGGGGCAACGATAAGAGGTGTATATTTTTTCATAAAAAAAGAAAATCCCATTCGCCGAAGCGAATGGGAGAGATAGGACTACTTACCGCATCCAGTGCAAGAACAATTCTCACACGCGCAAGTACCAGTAGCCTGACAAGCACACTTTTCCATAATAAAATGGGTGAGGAAATAAATTACCTTTTGGCATATACCTATACCTGGGGTATAGGTTATTATAGTAACTATTTACAATCACATATTCAGAGAATATTGACATATATAATAAATAGAATATAAATATGTAATGTCAGCTCAATCAATTGATATTAGCATCACTCCTGGGTGATCTTGTGCCGGAAGATGCACCAGCCATTGTAGAGAAGCATTATCAGAAAATTTGCCTCTCACAGCTTCGGACATTAGCCTTAGTGTACAAGCAGTAGTACATCAATTGATGTACTTGCCGGATTTTTCAGAGAGCCATATCTCCCTCGAACTGCAACTCTCTCAAAAAAACACAATAAATACTATAAGTTTAGGGAAATATAGTTCACGTGTTTCTAAACTCAATCTCCTTATAGATCAATGAGGCTATTTGGAAGATCCTCAGTGATTATTTGTGAGCATTGGAGGACTCCTAAGTGTGAGCTCCAAATACAACTCATCTCGTGATAGGGGCACAAAGGTCACCAAATTGACTAGAAAAACAATATGAAATGATGCCAGATATTGTCCGACGATGAATAGGGTATCTACAATGAAATGATAAACTCGAGAGTCTACAAATACGATGCGGGAGCAACTCCATTCCAGTAGATGATTTCGAGGAACATGTGGGGGATGCTCATCGGTTTCACAGTTCTTTAAAAGCCACTCATATTGCGATGGATGGTAGCTACTCTACTATAGAAAGAGTAGGCCTAGAAATCTGACGGTTACTCCAGGATACTTGATTCTCAGGTCTTCGACAAGATTTCTCAAGTCATGAAGATCGATTGGATGAAATAGTATGGACTCTCTGTAGTTCTGGAGGACAAAAGCTCCTCATAGACCACTATCTACACACCCAGATCACCAAACAAAAATGATTAAAGGTTTCAGAGATAATCTGAGCATTACAGGATATGTCTACTCCTTATGATTCTCTGAAAATAAGCTGAAGCCAAGTAAATGTATACCATAGTACTGATACCACAAATACAGATTGAGTATGGATTAGCAGTCTTGCTGAATACCGGGCGTTACTCAATCGTGCCTGAAGTATTTGATACAACCAAGCTCTTATCGAACATTTTCAAAAGTTTGTCTAAGCAACGCCTCTGAGTTTATATCCTTCAGAATCAAGTTTTTGAACAATAGTCTCCTGGACTTTCATTGCTTCGTCATCAGTGATTGTGGTGGCGATATTTCGAATGAGACATGACACGACGACAGATTTCTTATCTTTACCAATATTTTTTTCATCACGGTAGATTTCCACAACGCCTACATCAGAGACCCATGCATGAGATGTTTTGACAA
>CAZLKD010000012.1:0-7253 GCA_964560015.1 uncultured Candidatus Peribacteria bacterium | reverse complement strand
ACAAGCTCTATAACAGCAGCAACCGGAGTCTCCTCGGGCATGATAAAATTAAATTCTCGACGAGTTCCTGGAAATTCTGGAATTGGTGCAAATTTGATGGGGCGATGGAGCACTGGCATTTTCACCATCTCAAAAGCATAAATATCGATACCTTCGATATCAAAAAGTGGTAGCAGTGTTGGCCTGACGAGTCCGAACCGAAGAACAACATCTCCGCCATCATCTACTATTTCTCCATAGGCCTTTGGCGCGAAGAGTTTTGTATCAGAAATTCCCTGAATAGTGCTTCCGGTCGTACCAAAAAATGTCATCATATACCCCGCAAGATCTGCCTGAAGAGATTCGATTTTCTTACCCCAGAGTACTCAAAGCCCTTGCAGAGATTCAATACCATCAAATATGTTGCCGAATTCAAAAAAGGCACCATCTGTATGACTACGGTAGTTATGAGCAACAAGCTCTAGCAGATTTTCAGCGACATGCGCTCGGAGATGGGTACGATTTTCTGTCGTATTGTGGATGATTGCTGGTTTTTTGTCAGAGAATCGGGCAAAACGTTCTTCCAGTGTAAACGGATATGTATACGCATCGTAGTATCATTTTTCTGCAAAAAATGCTGAAATCTTCATCGTAAGAGCATCGTGTGCATGCACTTGTACCAATCAGAGCGGTCCTGGGAGTGGAACAGAAGGAACTGTTTCATATCCAATATGGCGAGCCACTTCTTCGACGATATCTGGTGCGATGGTGATATCACCTGTATCTCTCCAAGATGGAACAGTAACGGTATAAATATTCTTCTGAGATGCTATTCCAAAGCCAAGTCGAGAGAGAATATCTGTTACTTCTTTTTCCGTTACTTCTTTTCAGATTTTCTGAGTCAACATATCATGCGAGACAGCGATGACTGTCGGCTTCTCTGCTTGGATAATGACACTCTGTTTTCCTTTTTCGGTATTTTGTACGAAATACTCGAGAAGTTCTTCATAACGAGATTGAGCAAGATGTGGAAGAGCATGATCGACTCATTTTTCAAAACGGAGAGAACTATCTGTACGGATGCCAAGTCTCTGAGAAGTTTTCCTCACAGAAACAGCATCAAAAGAAGCAGATTCAACATAGATTCTTTTTGTCGCATCAGTTGTACCTGATGATTTTCACCCCATTACGCCAGCAAGCGCAAGCACCTGAGTATCATCAACAATGACGAGATCGTCAGACGTGAGTGAATATTCTTTTCCATCAAGTCCGAGAAATACTTCTCCTTTTTTTGCCATACGGAGAACGATGTCGCCCTTGATTGTATCAGCGTCAAAGACATGCATTGGCTGACCAAGCTCTGTCATGACAATATTGGTGAGATCTGGGAGAAGCCCATGAGCCCCCTGATTTGAGCGACGAAGCAGTGTCTGAATCAAAAATGGCGATTCAGAAAGTGCTGGAAGTGCATATTCCGTCAGGAGATAATTGATGACCTTATCAGACTCAATTTTGACTTTGAGGTTATTGACTGCCTTGAGTTCAGCAATCGCCTTGAATTTGAAATCATTTTTCTCAATACAGGCTATCTCTCGAGCATTCCCAACCACTGAAAAAAGATCAGGACGATTAGTGATAAATTTGTTATCAAGATCAAAGACGACGTCACTCATAGCATATTCTATCGCTCCATCATGCCCTGGAAATGAGAGCGTCAATTGTCCAAAAGGTTTTCCGAGGTTCTTTTCAAGAGTTTTTTCATCCCATACTGACTCAAGTGGAAAAATCCCCTCAGCTCTATCGGCCTGAAGCCCGAGCTCGTCGAGACTACAAATCATACCACAGCTGTCTACACCACGGATAGCTCTTCGGGTAATGATGAGACCACCAGGAAGTTCAGCATTTTCGAGAGCCACAGCTACAAATTTTGAAGTCTTCGCATTTGCAGCGCCACACACGATCTCATGATGGCCACATTTCCCTGCGTCGATTTGTACCAAGCCGAGTTTGTCAGAGTCAGGGTGCGGCTTCCATGAGACAACCTTTCAGACGACAATTTTACTATCAAAGATATAGCTATCAATTCCCTCGACTTCGGCAGTATAAGTAGAGTAAATATGTGAGAATTTTTCGAGTGACTCAGGAGTATAGGTTGGAACTTTTGTCCAATGGGATGCCCAATTAAGAGAGATTTTCATAGAGTTATTCTACGGAGTTTTTTGAAAAATCTACTTATTTGCAGCTGTTATATCCGCCTGATACTCAGCGCTACATCCAGCAAAAAGTGCTATATCAGATAATGTTCTCTCTCCGGCAATTCTCCCCGCAATATAAACATGGGCTTCTCCGAGTGTTCCATCCTTTTCTTCTGAAAGTACAGTAAGTTGCTTGAGTTTCTCAAAATCAGACAAATCAGATGCGATGAGCTTTTCACTCTTTGCTTCAAAGGCTTTTATGGCTTTCACAAAATCAGGCTTATCTTTGAGTCCTTCGAGGTACACCTTAGTCGTGCCCCTCACCTTCTCTATTTCTGCGTTAAGCAGATTGAGCATTGCTTCTTTCGGTAGTTGTGCAAAGGTTTTTTCTTGGAATTGCCATGTTGGGTAGCTCATGATATCGCGATCGCTACATTCTTGTACCTGTACACCATTTTTTGAACATTCAAAATAGGGCATACTTTTCACCGAACGGCCAAAAAGTTGCTTCTGAGCAGCGCAATGGGGGCACCAAGAAGCGCCAAACATCACTACCTGGTTTTTATTGAGACAAGCTGTCAACTCTGGATAGTCAGCATTGTTGATACAAGAACTGAGGATAAGCGTACAAGCTGTGAGGAGAAATAATTTTTTCATAAAAGTAGGAGGAGTAAGTAGGGGAAGTATAGCGAAAGAGCGAAAAAATCCTCTCTTTTATGCTATGTATTTTGTATTTTGTATTTTTAACCTAACTTTGCTCTTTAACAAGAACTACAAGTATCACACGAACCAGTTGTACAAGTACCGCAACCTCATGATTTAGTTTCTTCCCCAGAACCAAAGAGGGAGATAAAGAGGCTCACAAGTTCTGCCTGTTCTGGTACAACACCCTCAAATATCATATCACGAAAATTTATCGAAGATTCCTCTATGCACAGAGCTGGTAAATTGGTAATCTTCATCTCTTCTCGATATTCTGGTGTATCGTAGAGCTCAACTGTCGTATGAGACAAAAGTCCAAGCTCCTCAAGGGAAGCCTGGACTCGTGATAAAAGTGTATCTGTATCTGGAGATGTGCCGACGATACGGATGAGCATAATTTATTTGTCTGATTTCTCAGGAGCAGCAGCTGCAGGAGCTTCTCACTCCGCACCTTCAGCACCTTCTTCTGGTTTCGCAGTGAGGATTTCGACTTCTTTTGGTACTTCATCTGGGACATATTCCTGGAACTCAGAAGCGATAACCACTGCCTCTGTCTCTTCATGATGGAGAAGTTCGTGTTTCTTTGGGTCAAGACCGAGATCAGAGATATGGAGAGCATCTCCGACTTTTTCGAGTTTTGCGAGATCAACCGTGAGCTCAGCGGGGATATCACTTGGGAGACAACGGATTTCGATATCTTGAAGCACGTGATCGATGATAGCACCATCACGAGCAGCCTGAGATTCACCGATGAGTTTGATTGGAACAGTGACGGTGAGCTTGTCAGTCGCACTGACAGCGAGGAAATCTACATGGAGAAATTGTCCTGAAACTGGATGTACGTCGACATCGTGGATAATTGCTTGATGCTTTTTGCCATCGAGTGAGAGACTAATAATGTGAGAATAACCAGCTTCGCGGAATACGCGGAGGAGATCAGAAGTATCAACTGAGAGTGGAGTGCTTGGGCATTTTTTGCCGTAGATAACACCTGGTACAGAACCTTTGCTATCAGAGTTACCACGGATAGTTCGGAGGTCTGTTTTGGGATCACGAGTGACCGCTACTAGAGACAACATAAGAAAAAATTAAAGAATTATGAATTAAGAATTACGAGATGGCTCACAATACTTAATGCGGGGATTATATTAAAGAACCGTGATTGTCAATATAAGAAAAAACAAAAACAGGGACTTCTATAGGTTCACCTATTATTCATTATTCATTTTTAATTCTTCATTGCCGAACAAGGCTCGGCTAGAGCCACTCCACTTCTATCCCCCGACCTCGCACAAGCTGAGCTCGAAAAGTCTCTAAAAAAGGAACTAAATTTTTCGATCGAACCAGTATTTTCTGACAATACTTCCCTGCTCGCCGCTCGACCAAGAGATGATCATAAATCACTGTCGTATTAGGAGTATTTTTTGCCGCCTCTATCATCGATGAAGCCGTGCTTGCGATACGTTGCTTGACGAGGTTTTCCGTTGTATCGCTGATATGGATGGTCACCATTTGAGTCAGGGGTGGGAGATGAAACTGTTTACGCTCAGAAACAGTACGCTGAAAAAAAGAACGAAAATTGCCACTCGTGACATCGACGATAAGGGGAAGCTTTGGTGAACGAGTCTGGAGGATGATATCACGAGAGCGGGAGAAAAAATGCCGAATCTGGTGATACATACTCTCCTCGATATCATAATCAGGGACAGCGAGATCTGATTCTACGAGGAGAAATGCTGTAAGTCCGAGATTTTCAATCGGGAGTGATGATATCTTTTGTGTACCGATAAAAATATCATACTCAGCAAGCATTTTTGTGGTTACTTTGTTCAAGTCTTCTATGAGGAGAATTTTTGCCTCTGGGAGCAATTCACGGACGCTCACATCAATTGCCTGCACACGGGCTCCACTTTGAACGAGATGATATGAGCTACACTTTGGGCATCGGTCTGGAATAGATGATTTTGCCTCACAGAAATGACAGAGGAGACAATGCTCGGGCTTCATATGAACTCTCATCATCAGGTCACATGACGGACAGCGGGCTGCCCAGCCACAATCTTTGCATACGAGCGTACTCATCGCCCCACGACGATTGAGAGAAAGAAGGATTTTCTCACCTCGTTCGAGCGTCTCCTGCATTCGCCCAAAAAGAACCTCTGAGATAAGAGGTTTGACTGGACGAATCTGATTCATGTCTATGACGGTAATCATTCTTCGAATTCTTCGAGGATAAACTTTACGAAGTCGCTATGACTCTCAAAATGGTTGTACACAGAAGCAAAACGGAGACAGGCTACTTCGTCAATATCCTTCAGTTTATGAAGCACGTCTTTCCCAATACGTTTTGAAGTGACACCTGTTTTATTTTCTGCCCACTCGATTTCGAGCACATTGAGCATAGATTCTATTTTCTCAGGCGGTATATTGCGTTTGTTACACGCTTTGAGAATGCTGGACTCGAGCTTTGAACGATTGTAGAGCTCTTTTCTCCCCCCTGTTTTGGTAACGAAAAAACTGATAAATTCCATACGCTCAAACGTCGTAAAACGAGCCTGGCAGGACTCACATTCACGGCGACGACGAATAGAAAGCCCGTCCTCCGAGATACGGGAATCAATGACACGAGTTTCGAGATTTTTACATTTAGGACAGCGCATAGCTTCGCAATGAAAAATGAATAATTAAAAATGAATAATGAAGGATTCTACTAATCCCGAACACTTTCATTGATTAGTTGGAGGATACGAATTTTTGGCAGAAAGTAAAAGAAATTATCGCTACATACTTCTCGCATCGTGGATATACTTTTTGAAGGTTTGGTAGTATGGCTCAAGCTCTGTTTTACAGACGTCGAGAGAGAGGATTTTATACTTTTCATCCAGCTTAAATTCTGCCTGATTGAGACATTCATCAAAACTCAATCATCGTTTACCTAGTATGGCAAGGAAAAGAAAAAAACCTCGAGGATGAATAAATTTATAGCAATCGGCATTAGCGCAAATCTCAGATTCCAAAGAAGCAAATGGCACCTCGGCATGATGAGCTTCAATACAATTTATAACCTTAAATAGAGACTGACTGTCTAATTTTAGAGATTCTAGAAAAGTCTTTGAAATATCACAACCCATAGCAACATGTTCATTTGCTCTATTTTCTTTAAATGCTTGACCAAGTTTTATATCCATTAAGTAAACACCTACCGCCACAATATTCCTATCAGCTCACAAGGTATCAGCTAATTCAATTGCTTTCTTCTCTGAAATATCAAATTGTAATTCGTGTGGTAAACCATACTGTTTTATTTCCTGAAGCGCCAATTGTCGTGCGAGAGAAGAGATGTGAGAAAGTTTCGACATAAAAATATTTTATAAACCGACCACCTCCCGAATTCCCTCTTCAAATCGCTCTTCAGAAAAACTCATTCCGTGCTCACGAATGGTATCGTATTGCCAATCTATCTCAAAAGAACGCTCAAGTACAATAGCAAGGGAAGCAGGAGTTTGTTCGGAGAAAAGAAGTCCCGTTTGTCCATGAACAACTGTCTCAGTTGCGCCTCCTTCACCATAGGCAATCACGGGAGCACCATGCGCCATCGCTTCGAGCGCGACAATGCCAAAATCCTCCTCCTGAGGCATGATAAATCATCGTGCTTTTTCAAACCCGCGAGCCACATCGTCATCAGACGCATCAAAAATCCACTCTATCGTTGGTCATGAAACTTTTTGAAGCGCATCAGTCACAGCATTATGCGTACTCGTGAATATTTTGAGAGGAAGTTTCAAGCCATTACAGGCTTCTATAGCAATATCAAATCGCTTATAGGGAACGACTCTGCCGAGACACATAAAATAGTTTCGTCATTCTTCATTCGTCATTCTTCATTCGTCATTTTTTGGAAGAAATGGGTATACAACGACGCTTTCTCTCTCATAAAATTCCACTATTCGTCCTTGCGTTGTATGAGAATTTGCTATGAAAATATCTGGCCTCTGCGCTGCTTTTTTGTCCCATCGGCGCATGATCGCAAACGCTGGAGGAATAATAAGCTTTGCTAGCCAATTGAACCAACCAAACTCGAGGAAGCCACGATAGGCTTCACTGTGACTCCACAGATAACGCGTTGGCGTATGGCAGTAGCAGATATGTTTTGTTTTCCCTTTGGTACGAATACCCTTTGCTTCTGCAGAACTAGAAGAGATAACGATATCATATTCAGAAAAATCAAAACAAGAAAAAGCGAGTGGACGCAGGAGCATACAGAGCTTATGGCGACGATTCAGAAAAGGCAGGTATTGGATGAAACTCGTATGAATTTTTCTCCCTTCGAATAACTCAGGGCGAGCTGGAAAAAAGACAGAGGTATAAATCTCCGCT
>CAZLKD010000011.1:0-15149 GCA_964560015.1 uncultured Candidatus Peribacteria bacterium | reverse complement strand
CGGACGATTTGTTCGATACGGATTCCAGTGACGCGATAGGTATAGTTTCCTTCTGGTGTCACGACGAAATCATTATCGTCTTTTTTATCACGGAGATCGATGACCACACGTTCATCGGGTTTTGGAATCGATATTTCTTCAGGAACGATGTATTGGATGAGTTCATTTTGCAATGCTTCAAGTCCTTCACCGATAGGTGCTGAGATGGGGAATACTTTTTTACCAGTCTTCTTTTCGATTTGTGATTTGAGGTCTGCGACCATATCAGGATCGAGGAGGTCACACTTTGCGAGAACAATTATCTCTACCTTCTCAAGCATGCTTGGATTGAAGAGTCCGAGCTCTTTCCTGATAGCATCGTAATCCGCTATGCAATCCTCGTATTTACCTGCGTCGAGAAGATGACAGAGGACACGTGTTCGCTCAATATGTTTGAGAAATTCTATACCGAGTCCTGCGCCCTTGTGCGCGTCAGGGATGAGACCGGGGACGTCTTCGAGAACCATATTTTTACCCTTGTATTCCATGACTCCGAGATTGGGAATGAGTGTCGTGAATGGATAGTCTGCGATTTTTGGTCGTACGGAAGTGAGACAAGAAATCAGTGTAGATTTTCCAGCAGAGGGGATGCCGATGATGCCGACATCTGCCACGAGTTTGAGTTCGAGATGAACCTCTACTTTTGTCCCTATATCACCTTGTTCACAAAAACTTGGTGCTCTCCGTGTTGCTGCTACAAAGTGAGCATTTCCATATCCACCGCGTCCACCAGTGCAGAGACGTACCATTTCTCCTGGTTTTGCAAGATCATGGAGGAGTTCACCATTTTCTTTGTTGTAGATGAGTGTTCCGACAGGGAGCTTGACGATTCTATCTTCGGCATTTCTTCCATGCATGAGCTGGATTCCACCACGCTCACCATCTTCTGCAGCTACTTCTTTGACATAGCGAAAATCAGAGAGGGTATTGATGTTTGGATCAGCTATGACGATGAGATCGCCTCCGCGACCTCCATCACCTCAAAATGGGCCTCATTTTGCAATACGGGCCTCACGTCTCCAAGAAACGATTCCATTTCCACCATTTCCCGCACGAAATCTGACATCTACAGCATCAATGAACATAATTGTGTATTTATAAGTCGGATTCTATTGATTTTTTCAATAATGCTAGGGAATTTGACAAATTGTTTTTATATAATTATTTATCTTTTCTCAATGAGGTCTGCTGTTATGCGTGCACTCTCATAGATTGTCGGGAGTCCGCTGCCAGGATGTGTACCGCCACCAACGAGGTAGCAATTTTCTACACATTCAAACTCATTATGAGGGCGGAAGTAGAGCATCTGATCTATAGAATGTGCCAGATTAAACGTCGCACCGAGATATATACCCTGTTTTTCCCAATCTCAAGGTGTGATAACCATGTGTTCTACTATGTGTGATTCGATGTCTTCTAGTCATACTCTTGTTTTGATTGTGTTCATTATATTGCGATACCATTCTTCTTTTTGTTCTTCCCAATTTTCTCCAGATCGGAGATTGGACATGGGAACGAGGATGTAGATGCCGGAATGTCCTTCAGGAGCGAGAGTTTTATCGAGGCTAGACGCGTTTCTCACGTAGAAAGAATAATCAGCTGTATCTATTGGCTCGTGATTATGAATCTGATCAAGTTGTTTTTTGTAATTTTTTGCAAAATAAATCGAATGAAATGGTAAATCATAGAGTTTATCAAGAGCCAGATAAATCATGTAGGTCGAACAGGAGAATCATTTTTTATCGAGTTGTTTTTTACTGTATTTTTCGACAACTTTCTCGTCAAAGAGATGAGTCATAGCATATCAGAAATCAGCATTGACCACCACGGAATCATAGGGTATTTTTTCCCCACTAGATAATTCAACACCTACAGCTTTTTTCTTTTCTGTGAGAATTTTTTTTATAGGAGTTGCGAGATGAAACTGTGCTCAATTTCTTTCTGCCACTTTTCTCATGGCTTCAGAAATTTCTGAGAGTCATCCGGTGGTATGGTAGATCCCGTATTTATGTTCGGCGTAGGCAAGCATTGCAAAAAAACCGGGACAGTCCCACGGAGACATGCCCAGATATTTTGCCTGAAAAGTAAAACAGAGCCTGAGTTCTTCTGTGGTAAAATATCAACTGAGAACATCATAAATGGATTTACCAAGCGAGAGGTAGGGGAGTACGCGGAGTAGATTCGCCGAATTTTTGAGGACACTCTTTATACTTCCGTAATCTGCCTTGAGACAAGGATGCATTCTCTGGAGTCGTACTTCTTCATGCTGCAAATAGTTATCAAAACCTTTTTCTTCGCCTGGAAATATGGTGGCTATCGTGGCTCGCATTTTCTGATGATCACTGGTCATGGGGACTGTATGGTCGGCAAAGTGAAGCTCATACATCGGATCAATTTTTTGAAAGTCGAGATAATCTGATGATTTCTGTCCTCACAGCGTAAACACCTCATCGAGTATATCTTTCATGAGGAGAAAAGTGGGTCACACATCGAAATGATATTTTCATGCTAGAGTGAGGCGACTGTTTCGTCCTCCAATGTGTGTATTTTTTTCGTAGACATGCACTTCATGACCACGCTTGGAGAGAATCATGGCAGCAGTGAGTCCTCCTGGTCCTGCTCAGATAATAGCGATTTTCTTTTTCATAGGGCCTCATTATAAAAGTATTTTGTTTCTGTCGAACTCTTCTCTCAAATTGAGAAGACATACTCCAGTGAGCTTCTCTATTTTGCAAGTTTTTTTACTTGCAAAGAAAAACCACCTCTTAGAATCATAGCATACTTCTTTATATTTTTATGGTTTTTACACTCACTCGCGAAGATGCTTCGAAAATGCTCGGAGTATCCACACGTACTATCGATCGCTATATTCAAGCCGGTAAAATTCGTACAAAACGTGATGGAAAAGTAATCATGCTCCATAAGGAGGATGTTACCCACTCAAAGAGTGGCGGAGAACAAAAAGACTATGAGGTCATTGCCCCAAAACCAACACTTGTCCCCACTATTGGTTATGATCCACGTGAAGCTCAAAACGAGATTCTTCGTACTCTTGAAACTGTTATCCGTGAAAAAGATGCCCTCATTCAAGAGCTTACCTTTAAGCTCTGAAAAATAGAAGCAGAGATGAACAATACTGTTCCTCGACTTGAACATAAAAAAGCGATGCTCGCTCTCGAAGAGGCACACGTGAGTCGTATGCATGATATTGAGATGCTTTCTCATACAAAAACTGAGATAGAAGGCAAATATCAGCGGGAGAAATTGATTTCTACGGTGCTCATGATTGGCGTGTTTGTGCTTCTCTGTGCCTGTGTAGTCCTTGCTTTTCATTTCTTTAGTCTCAGAGGTGCTGTAGCTACTACTCTCTAAAATTATGTTTGATAGTCTCACGAGTTCTGCGGATGGTCTCATGTTGATTTTTTATATCATTGCGCTGGTGTTGTTTTTTTTGGTTGGCCCGCACAAGGTCTATGAGTGAATCTTTTGAGCATTGCTCGGCCTTGGTTGCTACTCACTGATTCATGAGATGACATTTGTTACTCCTGATTTTACGAGGACGATTTTTCTTGGAAATATTATCGTAGAAAATAGGGGGACACTGCTCTGGATATCAAAAGTACTGGTAGGAGTCCTCTTTTTTGTCACCCCTATGACGCTTGGTCTCAACGTGGCTTGAGTAGTCCGCGATACTCTCTGGTTTTTTATAAAAGTTATATTGCTCTCAGCATTTTTTGTTATCTTTTGAGTGGCAGTTGTAGACCTCCTCTTCTCTGCAAAAGGTGTTGTCGGAGAAATCATCGTCATCCCAGGATTTTCGCTCAGCGTTCCCTATATCAAAAATTCTATTGTGTATGGTTGGATATCTGATAAATCATACATTATTATCCTTGCATGATTTATACTCGGTTTTTATAAAATACTTTTTTCACATTGGATCAGCCGAATTGCATTGTTCGGGGGTATAGTTTATGCAAAAGGTAATGATATTTTTGGTAAAAGAACTTTTGATATCCCGCCACATGAAGATCACGATTCAGCCTCTGATATGTCGCATGACGCTCATGATGGGCACGGACATTAAGCTTTAGTCGTAGGTATCGTATGCTTCGACAAAAGTATTTATACGTTTTTCTATAAAACGGAGATATCACCAGTTCGAAGTGTCCTCTTCTATTCTTGCAAGCGTATAAGTAATTATATTGTATTTTTTTTTGAGAGCCTCTTTTGTTTCTTTTGAGAGAGGTGTATCAGTAAAGATAATCGTGACGGGGTGTTTTTTTTGAGTAGTAGTGATTTTTTCGAGCAGCGTGTTTGTGTCGCTCGGTTTTTCTAGGTGTTTTATTTTGTATTTCTGTAATCAGAAATCCTTGAGAAAGTCGCTCATATCAGCACCAATCGTTATAAATGGGAGCTTGTTGTATTCATCGAGTCGTTTGTTGAGCTTGCTATATGTATCATTCAGGAGATGGATATAAGTGCCTGCATTATCATAGTAGAATCATGTATTTTCTGGATCCATTTCAGAGAGAGTATTTCGTATTTTTTCTATGTCAGATGTTACTTCCGTTATTTTTGCAGGGTTCTGTCTTTTTGATTCTCATGTTCATACGTTGAGATAAGTGCCTGTGTATTTTTGTAATACTTTTTCGAGAGGTCCTCCAGCTATTGGAAAATCACTCATGATGATGCCTGCATCGTATATGAGTTCTTTTTCTGCTGTAGTTGGCGATAGATGATTCGGGTCGAGCGAAACGACAAAGGCTTTTTCTCCTGCAACCATTTTGGTGTGTATTCCGATGACCTCATTGGTGGTGACTATTGGGATTTTTCCATCTTGTTTTTTCACACTCGATCATCCTGATATCTGACAAGAGAGTAAGAGAGAGCTCGTCAGTATGAGCGTAAGTGGTGTAATAAAAATATGTTTCATAGGCCTTATATAAAAAGTAGTATACAATTTTTATTCAATCCTGCTCTTTTCTGTTTTTATTGGTGTATTGTTCTTTTGCGTAATATTTTGAATTATATTGTTTTATATTATATATAATTATGTCAATTTTCCATAAAACCTCTTCGCAAAAGAGAAAAATCTTTCATATGAAAATCAAGTCTTTTTTTCTTTGACTTTGTATATACGGATATGATAATGGGTGCATATGACAACCTTATCGGCTATCACTCAATTACAGAGCTTTTCTCAGCTTCTCTCGGAGAAAATGAGAAAGCAGGATTTCCTGACATATTTCCAAAAAATCAGTCTCGTATCTCACTCTGAAGAGGTGATTGTTATCGGTGTCGTATCTGAATTTATCAGAGATAATATGAGTTACCGTTTTGCTGATATCCTCAATACTGTCGCACGAGAAGTCTGGGGAGAGGCAATCGCGAGGGTAGAAATAGTTGTTGATAATCAAATCGAAAATCCATCATACACTCAGGTTATAGATTGTCGTCGACTTTTCCGTGCTCATCAAAAAGAAAAAACTACAGAAATTGTCGATAAACATGCAGGTAAAGAAGAATTTTCTTCTCGTTTTGACCTGAAACATTTTGTTGTTGGCCCGAGCAATCAACTCGCTTATTCTGCTTGTGACGCTGTTATACGAAAGCCTGGGGTGAATTATAATCCGTGTTTTCTCTATTCTGAAGTCGGTCTCGGAAAGACTCACTTGCTCCAGTGAACAGCGCTTGAAATCAAGAAAAAATTTCCTGAAAAAAAGGTCGTCTACATCACTTCTGATCAGTTTGTCTCTGAATATGTCAATGCAGTCAAGGATAGAAAAATAGATCAGATGCGTGCTCGATTTAGAACTATCGACGTCCTCCTCATCGACGATATCCAATTTCTCGCTGGTAAAAAATGAACACAAGAAGAACTCTATACCCTCTTCAATATACTCTACGATGCTGGAAAACAGATTTTCCTCAGCTCTGATCGTCCTCCAAAAGAATTGACAGAGATAGAACCACGACTTGTGAGCCGTTTTGAATGGGGTATCATGGTGGATATTGATACGCCAGATTTTGAAACACGTCTCGCTATCATACAGCAAAAAGCACGAGAAAAAGAATTCATGGTTCCTCAGGAAGTTGCAGAATATATCGCCTACAACCTGGGCCGTAATGTTCGAGAGATAGAGGGGGTATTGAATCAGATGATTGCGGAATACGAACTCAGCGGTTGTCTGCCAACAATTCACTCTATCACATCGCGCTTCACTCGTCTCGGCATCAAGCATTCACACATTGGACAGAAAGAAGGCGAGGTAAAAAATATTCTTCGTTCTGTTTCATACCAAGAAGTCCTCACTTCGGTCAGCGAGTATTTCGGTGTTGATGTAGAGGCTGTTCTCGGCGATAATAGATCGAGAGACCTCATGATCCCACGACAGGTAACTATGTACCTCCTCAAAAACAAACTCCGCTATACATATGAGCGAATTGGTAATATATTTAATGGCCGAGAACATTCTGCCGTTATGTATTCTTGCAAAAAACTTGAACTCTTGCTCAAAAAGGATCAACGTCTCATGAGTGATATCTACTCCATCCGAGAAAAACTTGGTGTCTAGAAAAAAATCCCTCGTACGAGGGATTTTTTTATGAGAGTAAATCTGCCATTGATATCCACTCCTCAATAGAGAGATCTTCTGCTCTCGTATTTTCTGGGATATTAAGTGATGAAAATACACTCTCGAGGTCTTCTTTTTTGTAGAGATTTTGTAGATTGGATATGAGTTTTTTTCTTTTTTGAGAGAATCATTGCTCTACTATCCTCATAATTTTTTTTCTTTTTTCTTTCGAGAGGCTGCTTTTGATCGTGAACTCTAGACAGGTGGACCAGACTTTTGGCACTGGTATAAAATTATTGGGGCTTATGTCGCAAACTTTTTTTATGGTTGCTACGAGCTGACAACTGATGGAGAGAGTGCTATGTTTGCCATCTCTTGCTATAATCCTATCGGCTACTTCTTTTTGCATCGTAAACACGGCTTTTTGTGGCAAAAAAGAAACCTCATAAAAGAAGTGATGAATGATGGGGGACGTGATGTAGTAGGGGATATTTCCGTAGAGGTTGTATGAGGGGAGAATGATATTTTTCTCTTTTTCGCTGAGCGAGCATCCAGTTTTCTTTGATACTGTCCTCCTACCTTCTCGGATATCTACTGAGAGTACATCAGCGATATAGATATCTATCGTTTCTGCTCCAAAACGTCTCTCTAAGAGGGGTATCATGTCACGATCTATCTCTATGAGAGTGAGTGAGCTGGGTTTGTGCGAGAGTATTTCTGCCGTGAGATCTCCGGGACCAGGTCAGACTTCTACAATATGAAAATTTGAGAGACTTTCTTCTCCGACTATTTTATTGAGTATTTCCTTATTTTTTAAAAAATTCTGTCCGAGATGTTTTTTTGCAATTGGTACAGTCATGAGAAAAAATTAACTCATTATCTGAGCCCCTGTATTGTACACCTGTTCTGTGAATCACTCAAAGTGCTGCGCTACAGAGCTGAGTTTTTTCATGACAGTGCTTATGGTGTTGGTTAAACTCTGCCCAAGATTGTGTGATTCTGCGAGGTATTTTTTATTAGATTCTTCTATGATTTTTTCATGATAACGACCAGCTTCCTGATATGCAACGTCCTTGAAGATTACTAACATTTTGTCTGCAAGAGCAGGGCAATCTATGAGACTTGCTGCATACATCGTATCATTGGCCATCATGGATTTGTATTTGTCATCTGTTTGTTTGATGGCTTTTTTTCTTGCATCCGTGCAGGCAAGTTGATATCTATCTGAAAAAGATTTTTTTCCGCAATCCCCGAAGTCTCCACGGCAGAGCTTGTTACCTATGTCAGTGATGACCCCTTGAATTGTTTTTCATTTCATATTTTTGATAGACTGGACGTATTGCTCTGCTTCTTCGGTTATCGGCGCAAACGCTTTACAGAGCTCAATATTATAATAATACCCAAAGGTTCACTTTTGCGTATTTTCGACATAGCTTGTACCATTTGTGGCCTCAAGGTAGCTACAGTCTCCTGTCTTTGCGAGAGTGTTGTATGTGGCAAAAAGACAGCAGGCAATGATTACTATGTGTTTTATTTTCATAGGAAAATATGAAATATTTTTTTCCAGAGAGAAGTTTTGTCTTCGGGGTTTTTCTTTTTTTTCAAACCAAATGCTCAGGCGATAATAGTTCCGAGCACAATACTGGTAATCAGGACATCTATTTTTTTTATTTTTTCTTTTGATTTTCGGTGAAAAAGCATAGTACTTGGATGTTTCTTCCCCGTCCTCTATGTGCTCTACTTTGACCGTACGCGCATCGACAATCAGATAGGGGATTGTGACGATGAGCATACCTCGTTCTATAGTTGCCCGTATTGTGTCGAGGGCGAGATTTTCTGGGAGGATAATTGACCTAGAAAATGGACCGTAGAAACATTCTCTCACGGGAATTTTGTAGGCCTCTGTATAGATTTCTGGCTGCGGTCTATTGCCTGATATCGTGAGCACATTACGAGAGATGGTCACATCGACATCACTCCTCGGTACTCAAGCGAGAGGTGCGATGACGATGTATCCCTCATGAGTTTCGAGTATATCGACGGCTATTTGGCCTATATCTTCACCATGAGGCTCATCGGTTGATTCAATCGCTATTTCGCGGTGTGCAGAATGTGAATTATCTGCTGTTGGTTGGAGTGGTTTTTTGAGAAATTCAAACATAAAAAGAGTATAGTATTTTTAGTCAGCTATGCAATATTCCCACCTGAGACTTGTGCAAGTTTTTCTGTCTGTTCATGAGCCCCTAGTCACATCACGATGTCGTCAATATTGCCGAGCATAATAGAGGGAAGATTTGAATAACTCTCGCCTATACGATGATCTGTCACGCGATCTTGCGGGAAATTGTAGGTTCGAATTTTTTCACTTCTGTCACCCGTTCCTACTTGTTCGAGACGGGCAGCACTGAGTTCTTTATTGCGCTTTGCTTCTTCAAAAGCATAGACTCGAGAACGGAGTATACCGAGAGCCTTTTCTCTATTTTTGAGTTGTGATCGTTCGTCCTGACATTCGACCACTATACCGGTTGGTATGTGGACCATTCGTACAGCAGATTCTGTTTTATTGACATGTTGTCCTCCAGCTCCTCCAGCGCGACTGACTGATATATCGAGGTCTTCATCACGGATAACTACCTCGAGCTCATCGACCTCAGGCAAGATGGCTACTGTTACAGTGCTGGTATGAACACGGCCCTTGTTTTCTGTTTCGGGAATTCTCTGTACACGATGTGTACCTCCTTCAAATTTAAATTTTGAATATGCACCATCTCCCATGATTTTCATGACGACTTCACGTACACCTCCAGCATCGCTTCGCGATTCTGAGAGTATCTCAATTTGAAATTTGTTCTTTGTCGCAAAGAGTTTATAGCACTCGACGAGCTCTGCAGCAAAAAGTCCTGCCTCATCACCACCAGCACCTGCGCGAACTTCTACGATGACATTTTTTTCATCATTTGGGTCTGGAGGGATTAGAGCGATTCTGAGCTTATCTTCGAGAACTGGTATTTTTTCCTCAAGTGCAGATACTTCCATTTTTGCCATTTCACGAAGCTCCTCATCTGATTCATTGAGCAGTATGATTTTGCTTTCCTCGAGGTCGTTGATAGATTTTTTGTAATCTTGATAGAGATTGACGATAGCATCGAGAAACTTTTTTCGAATCATTGTTTCTTTGAGTTTTTTCTGATCACTAAAAATATCTCACTCAGCGAGGAGGGATTCTATGTTTTTGCTTTCTTCAACGAGATTAGATAGGTCAAACTTCATTGCCCTATACTATAGAATTTTTCTGAAAATCAAACTTACCTTTGAGGTAATTGATGACGATATCGACCATTTTTGGTTCGACTCATTCATGAATCCATTCGTTATTGTCTACGACGAGGTCAGCATATTGCTTGCTCGTTTCTACGTATTTAGCATATCCAGCCTGCACAAAAGTTATGTAGAAGAGTATATCGTCAGCCATTCATGGCTCACCCATATCAGAGCGGGCTTGGCCATGTCCCCAATCACGGATCATGCGACGAGCCATTCTATTGACGGCTGAAAGTTCTATAAAAATGCTCACATCCGTGAGTTCTCGAAGCCTCGGATGACAGAGTCAGAACAATCCATCGAGAATGATAAAATCTTTTGGTTTGATGATCTTTCCTGGCTTTCTCTGAGATTGACCAGTTGGATTATGCCCAAAGTCATACTCTGGTATCTGGACTTCTTCACCGTTCTTGAGCTGTTCTATATGTTGTATGAGAAGGTCTGTCTCAAGGGCTTCCGGTGTATCAAAATTTTTAAATGTGTTTCACTCAAACTGGACATTGAGGCTTTCAGGAAAACGATCAGCAGGATAATAATACATATCCATCGGAATAGTATCGACACGATCTGCTCCAAACATCTCGATAATTTTCTCTGCGAGATATCATTTTCCAGAGCCGCTTCAGCCTATGAGATTAATGAGGTACATATTTATTTTTTTAATGTTTTTAAGAGAATTCTACGTGCCTTATTACTGGTGTACTTTTTAACTAAATGTAAATTCTTCCTTGCCACGTCAAGATGATGGAATTCAGTGTCCTGCTCTCTAAATCTTAAAAGTCACATTGATCTTAATATGCGTTCTTCTTTTTTAAGTACTTCTTCTTTTGATCATAAAATAAGTAAACTCGCGATTTCTTCATCTGTTAATAATCTCATTAATTTATCAATATTTTCTCAATTTCACCACAAGTCTGGGAAAAACAGATCTTCGTTAACTTTGAAATAAAGTCTTGTAACGAACCCACCACCAAAAAATGGCTCTACTCCAACTGTAAAACTTAGCTCTCAGGTTCAATTTCATAGGGATTTTTGTCGTTCCCTCATCTCTTGCGAAAAAGAATCTGTGCCTGAAAAATTAAGTCACTTAAAAAATTCTAGACATTTTCATAATGCTGATTGTCTAAGTTCTTCATTTGGACTCAAATTATCTGCAAGAACTGTTTTCATTTATAAAAAACTAAGAAAATCTTGTACCATCGCTTCCATAAAACGATCACGGTCAACTTTGGTAACTACGAAGGTATGTGTATCTGGTTGTGCCATATTTCGGAGGTCAGTGACGGTTTGTCCTCGTGTAAATTCGCCTTTTGTCTCGACACGTATCGGTAAGAATTGGCCATAAAAGAGATGCGGATAGATGAGCATAGCGATGACGCTCGGATCATGGACGAGAAATCCTTCTGTTCCAGCTGTTTCGCGGAAGGCCATGTTTGTCTTGAAAGTATGGAGAGTGAGTGCTTCGAGAAATTTCGCTTTTTTGCCTTTCAGTCCTCGGAGTATTGTCTGCATTTCGTGTCTCGTGAAGATGAGTTGACTTGTGACATCGAGAGGGAGGAGGATGCTGTTATGAACTGAAGTAAATACTTCATCTGCTGCTTCTGGATCGTAGGAAATATTAAATTCTGCAACAGGGGTGACGTTTCCTGGAACCTTCACTGCGCCTCCCATCGAGATAATTCTTGTTGGATGGATTCCCTTTTTCACTAAACGAGCGATGTTTGTGAGAGGTCAGAGGGTGAGAATTTGGACATCTGGATATTTTTTTGTCAGTTTTTCGAGGAGTTCGTCGCTTGAGAGCGATATCTTTGGCACTCTCACACGGGGGAGATATTTGCTTGCATTACCGAGTCCATCAAGTCCATGGATATGGCTCGCATCTGGACTTTTCACGAGAATATCCGTTTTACCAACTGGTACATCGAGGACATCCATGAATTCACAGGCTCTGAGTGCATTTTTGTAGGTTGTTTCTGCGCCGACATTTCAGCCTGTTGTTGTGATGGCGAGAATCTTGACAGTGCCTTTTTTATGCAGTCCTAGAGCCCATAAAAGAGCGAAAAAATCATCTGCACCAGGGTCGCAGTCGATAATTACATGAGGTATTTTGGTATTCATGTCTCTAGAATGCCACAATTTAGTCTAAAATGCAAGCATAAGAAGTAGATGTACAAGTAGAAATAGAGCGGATTGTAAGAATTGCTTTCTACATCTACAAATACAACTACATTTTTTTGGAAAATCGTTCTTTCCCATCTGGTAAAACTGCCATAAAATCCTCTATAGTACGGACAAAAACAGGGTCTTTTTGGAATTCTTCACCCAAATCTACGATAGGGTAGAGTGCCCGATAGACGATGAGGTCTTGCAGCGTCTCCTTATCCTTAGCAATACAGACAATTTCATACTCCTTATCTGGGTTTTTGTAATGTATGTATTTGTCTCCTGTTTTTGGTTTCATAGATATTATTAATAAGATTCCTCTCTTTTACTTTTACTTATTCTATTACTATTCCTGTCATAGGGCGATAGAGAGGGCGAGTAAAGTGGAGCTTTTTTGGCTGGCAGTACCGATGATGACACCGTCAGTGATACGGAGAATGCCAGTAATATTATTATCATTCACGCTTCCACCATAGATGATACTTTTATTGGTAAAGTCCTTGAGAGCTTCACGGAGTATATCAGTGACTATTTCTATATCTTCGAGGGTCATTGTTTTGCCTGTTCAGACAGCAAATCCTGGTTCATAAGCGATGATGATTTTCTTCTCTTTTGGCCATTTTTCGAGTACAATAAGTTGTTCTTTGAGTACGAGCTCAAGAGTATCTTCTTCTCTCATGGGGCCGACACACAAAATAGGCGTTATATCCCTATCTATAATTGACTCAAGTTCTTGCTGTATCTCTGCATCTGTTTTTCCATTCAATCTCTGAGACATGTGTCAGATGAGGCAATAGGGAAGTGAATTACTTTGTTTCACGCTCTGAGAGCCAAATTTTATAGCCTCTGGGATGGATTCCTGCCTTCGCAGGAATGACGGTATCAATTCATCGCCTAGGAAAACTACCCAAGAGTAATCAGGGTAGATATTTACTACATCTTCAACTGTCTTGAGTAGCACTGGAGCAGACTCTTTTGTCTGCGTGTTTTTCCAGTTGAGAGCGATTATTTTGTTCATAGTGGGATTTCCCGTCATTCCAGACGAGCAACGAAAAATTAGTTAGCTAAGCGAGATGTAGAATCTATAAGAGTATCTAGAGGTAACTCATCAAGTTCATGAATTACAAATTCTCATTCTTTTTTACGAGCACGATCCATCTCATAGATAGTAATAGGGGTATCAAAATCAGCAGGGCTCATATGAATACGGTCATCGACGAAAATTGTACTTTCTGGTTCGTAGTGGGCAATAATCCTCTTAATAATTTCTGTTTTATCACGTATGCGAGTGACAATAACTTGATTTACTAATTTAGAAGCACCAGTGATTCGTACTTTCATCTCGTGAAAGATTTCATCTCCAGCAGTGAGAATGACCGTTTTTACATTAGGTAGAGTTTGGAGTTTAGTCAGAAATGGGATAACATCTGGAAAGAGCTGATTCGGCATGCCAGCATTGATGAAAAACTGTTCGGGGTGGTGAATTTCTAATTCCTTTAAGAGTTTTTCATAAACGAGAATATCATCAGATCACCTGCGATATTTCTGGTAGATTTCTGTTGCCTTTTCTACATCAGTAAGCGTCTTGGTTCGAAATATATTTCCTTCACCATAGGGGCCATACGCATCTCCAAGCGTATTATCAAAATCGAAAATAAAGAGGAACATACAATATTTAATTATCGAGCAAAAGCGTAAAAAATTCTCAGAAAATCTTATCAGAAAATGATGAAGGTATACCATTTTTGATCATCCTCGCAAGTTCTTTATCTTTTTCAATTCATAATACATCTCAATTGCGGGAACGATATTTATAGTTATCCATGATATCAGCACATTTTACAATAAGCGCTTCTTGAGTTCATATAGATCTTGTAATCAAGTCTTCTCTTCTTGCATCTTTGTCTGCTATATTCATGTTTTTTGTATTCGCTAAGACGATTTCAAGAACCTCTTTTCAATACATTTCTTCGATTTCTTGCTCTGTGGTTTCTGTGTCTTCGAGGATGTCATGGAGGAGTCACGCAAGACAAATAACTTCATTATATCAGTTTTCATAAAGGTATGTACCTACTCTGATGGAATGGAATGCCGTAGGTTTAATAAGTTTACGGGCATTTGGGAACCTTGGCACGAGAAAGCGAATTGCATTTTCTAGGACCTCTTCGATGGATACTGTTTGATTCATAATTGATATAATAGTAATTTCCCCGTTGTTTTATTATATAAGGAGGTTGTCGAAGTCGAAAATAAAAAGGAGCATAAGGATTTGACGGGAATTAGATTATTATTACAGTATAATTAAATTTATTTTCTAAATATATTTATGGCACAAAATATTCAAGATGTTATCTCATGACTCGGTGAACAGGCAGAGGCTGGGACAACAGGGAAAAAAGTAAAAAATAACTTATATAAACTTGTATTACATATTCTTGGTAATGGACCAAAAAAAAGCTCAAGCCTGGTTATGCAAGCGATTTCTCTTCCAGAAATTGTAATGTTATCAGAGCGGGCCATATGAGTTATTAGTGAGGAGGTTGTTGTTGCACTTAGAACAACAATATGAGCTTATGATGGAGGTAATTTGGTGCTTGAATATATCACTATTGAAAAACAAGATAGAGCTAAAGCACAAGATTAAGCAATAGTAATATTTTTGTCCAAGTACACATCCTGTATTGCCTGTATGAGCTCCACGCCTTCATTCATCGGTTTCTGAAATGCTTTTCGTCCGACGATGAGTCCGTGGCCACCAGCACGTTTATTGATCACAGCTGTTCTGACTGCTTGAGCGAGGTCATCGTCTCCGACACTTGGACCACCAGAATTGATCAGCCCGACACGACCTGCATAGCAATTCACTACTTGATAACGGCACATATCGATGGGATGTTCTCCGATGTGTTTTTCATACGCATTTTTATCTTCTTTTCCAAAATTGATTGCCTTGTAACCACCATTACAATCGGCCATTTTTTGTTTGATAATATCAGCCTTAATGGTCACACCGAGATGGACTGCTTGAGAGGTGAGATCGGTCGCTGTTTC
>CAZLKD010000010.1:0-15579 GCA_964560015.1 uncultured Candidatus Peribacteria bacterium | reverse complement strand
GCTTAATATTTGTAATACCCTACGTATTTCTTCATCACGCCCGATGACAGGATCTATTTTTCCTTTCTTCGCCTGGTCGATGAGATCTATGGTATATTTTTTCAGAGACTCGTAGAGATTTTCAGCGGTATTTGAGGTGACTTTTTTACCATTTCGGAGTTTTTTGACAGCGTCTTCATACGAAGAGAGTGTTAATTGTTGATTGTTAATCATTAATAGTTTTTTGACAGATGGAGATTCCAGAAGTCCCATCATAAGGTGCTCTTCTGTGGTATAACTATCCCCCATTTTTGTCATGGATTTTTCAGCACTTTGGAGAACCTTCGCCAATTCCTGGGAAGCTCATGGTTCTGCAGTATTCCCACTCACTTTCGCCAACTTCGACACAGCATTGTCGACATCGTTTTTAAGCATTTGAATATTTCCCCCAGCGCGTTCGAGGAGGGATTGATTGATACTCTCAGAAGCATGGAGAATGCTTCGAAGCAAATGAAGGGGTTCAATAGTACTATGCCCAGAACTCTGAGCGAACTGGACTGATTCTTGGAGCCTTTCTTGGGCTGCCTGTGTGTAGTTATTGTTCATAATCCAAATGAATAATGAAAAATTAGAAATGAATAATGGCGGTCCTTTTCGACACACTCAATTATAAAATTAGCACCTACATTATATAGGTGCTAATTTAGAATGCAAACTTATTTTATTTGAGCATTATTTGTTTTTAATACTCAACTATTTCGAAGACTTTTCTTCTCGTTCAAAGAATAATAGGACTTTCTTTTCCTTCAGGGTCATGTTTATATTCGTAGCTAAGTAATGCGTACGTCATTAAGTTGTTTATATCTTTCCATGAAATTCATTCTTCTATTTTTATTCCTTTTTTTCACAAATCTCTAATAATTTTTATCGCCTCGGACCATGCGGATCTTTCTCACTTATATATGTCTTTACTTTTTATTCAGCCCTGTAGTGCTTGAATTATTATATCTTTTGTGGTTGTTTTTGTTCTTGTATGTCATATTTCGTGTAGCAGTATTATTAGAAATATAGGATTTTCTATAATTTTTTTTGATAAAATCACATCTTTTTCTAGCCAGGATACTCATATATCTTCTTCCATTTTCTTTGATTCTGATAGAAAAATTGAACCTCACTTGCCTGAAGACATGTATAAATTTAGACTAAAAGTTGTTCACTTTTGTGAAAGTACCACTTCACAAGGCTGGTTATCATCCTCATTTTTATCTCCTACCTCAGTAATTTCAACTTTCCAGCTACATGTAGAAGGGTAAGACAGGCCTAGAAGGTGTTTTTTTATCTCTTTTGCATTTAGAGGTGATAATTTCGGACGGTCAGTGTTCATGTAATGTTTTTTACTGCATATAATTTTCTATATGTCCGTATTTCGTATTGTTTCGGAGATCGTGGAGGACAAAAAGTTCGAGGAAGAGAAAACCGACAATGAGGATAATGGAAGGAACGAGAATATTATCTGAAATATAGATATTGTAGACACCATGTATGATGCTTGCGCAGATAACGCCTGTCCAGAACCCTTGAGCACTTTTGATATTAGTATAGTTTTTCCAGCCGAGTGCCTTCTGACCGAGAGAGAGATTCCCAGAATCGTCGATGAGTCGGAGGAAGGCAAATCGGCCTCGAGCGTAGAGAGACACGCACACCATGCTAAAGAATGTGTGTGAGAGGTATCCAAAGATGGATCGGAGGATGGCGTTACTGAGGATAGCATGTGAATCCTGACCGGCGCTCGAGAGATCGAGCATATATTTTATGTTCTCGGCAAAAGCGAAACCGATAGCAACGAGGGCAATGCTGTAGATGTAGTCTGCGACACTTTCTGTACGGAGTGGCGTGCCCAGGAGATTCCAGAGCAAGACAAGTCCTATGAATGCGACAAAAGCAAAGCCCCCCATAAATAATCATCCATTCCCTCCCGCGAGGTGATGGTACGCTCCGTAGACCACAAAGAGGTAGACGAGTACGACCGGGATTCTGAGGGATTTGCGGATACAGAGGATGAGGAGTGTGAGTTTGGCGAGTTCTTCGAGGGACGCGAGGAATATAGTGATGATATCCATGGCCACATTTCTATGTGGAAAAAATGATTGGAGTATGTGTACGAAGTCATTTTTTGCGAGGAAATTTCTGAGAATAGAAATAAAATTACTTCCTTCGATATTGAGCTGAAAGAAGAAAAGGGAGACTTCTTTTCCTGATCCAGAGTTATGGATAGACCAGTTAAATGGTAAAAATATACACGTAATGACGATAATACCCGTGAGAAATAGCGTGAGCGTTTGTCTCGGCTTCATCCCACTCATGTGTGTGACGATTCATCCGTAGATACAGGCTCCTATCGTGATAATCAATAATGGTAACCAGTATGTTGTGAGAAACTGTAGGATGGTTGAGAAGTGCATAAAATTTATTGGACGATGTATTTGATGCTGTCTGTTTCTTCTATACCAGTTGTATATTCCACCCGTACAGTGATAGTGTAGGTGCCGGGGTCTCTGAATTCGTGCACTGGAGCGGTGCCTGTGATAATACCAGATCCGTCCCCGAAATCCCAATAAACTATACTGTTATTTCCCTGTATTCGTGTATCAAAGGTGATAGGGAGACCTGATTCAGCGAGTCCAGAAGCAATACTTGGTTGTATATGGACTGTTTCTTGAGGTTTTTTGAGGACCAATGTGTACGTTTTTGAAGCACGACTACCAGTATTTGTGACGGCTGTGACAGTGATTTTGTATTCCCCTGGCTTTGCATACTTGTAGGTTGTGACGACGCCTTCTCATTCGTATTTACGACCGTCGCCAAAGTCATAGAGAAATTTCTTTATCTCTCCCTTTTGTATCTTTGATCCTGAAGCATCAAATCTCACAGATGTTGGAGCATATTCGTCATCAGGAGTTATTTTGACTCTGACATCGAGTGGCTTCTGAACTCATACTACCGCGAGACGATCGATGTGGAGAATGGGGAGATCGTGTCCGTCTACAGAGAGGTCAGTAAAGGTATATCGAGCTCGGAAATCAAATCGACCAGGAAGATCTATCGGTTGATCAATGGAGAGACCATCAGATTCATATATGCCATCGTTATTCATGTCCCATTCTACTTTTGTGAGTCTGAGTCGAGCAGAATTAGCGCGAATTTTTGTCGCATCGAGATGGAGAATACCAGGTACTGGGAAATCAGCGAGCAAGTACGTCTGTGTTGTTTTATCAAAAGTATCTCGACCCAAATCGGCACCGGTTTCATCCTGGATACTCAGTGTAAATCATTCTTTGAGATCCACGAGTTCAGCTGTATAGATGGGGCCTGGTGTGCCAACGCGTACTATATTTCAGAGAGTGTCCTCGATTTCGGCGTCAATCTTGTAGGTTCCAGGTTTGTGAAATACGTAGTCAAATATTCGTTCAAAACCTGAGTCAAATTTGCCAACGTATATCTGACCATCGATATACCAACGAATAGCCTTGATGCCTCACTGAATCGTCGTAGGCTCCATCGAAAACTGATATTTGAGAGGATTAATGGGGTCGATTTTGATATCAATAGTTGTATTTTGTATATTACTTTTTGTGCTTTCTTCGGTGACGAAGCGCCAATCACAGGTATCATGGAGTGGAGCACTTCCACGGAATATCTGCATACAGATAATTGTCGGTGTCACAAAAATTTTATCCGGAGAGAATTGGTAACCGTCTTTTTTTGTATCACTTCCGACGATGCTCCATCGGACTTGTCCGAGATCGGAGAGCGTACTGGCATCAAATGAATATTGTATACCACCATCAGAGAGGACATTGCGCCCAATTTTGACGATTTTGTCGAGAGAAATTTTTGGTATCTCAAGATCGAATTTGATAGGCTTCCCCGCTACATCAGTACCAGCAATAGTTGCTTTTGGAGCATATTCACGGGCTTCATCATAGTTAAAATCTGGTGCCACAACAGGTGCAAATTCCACATCGGTAATAGGGTATTCAACACCATTATTTTTTCCTGTTCCACGGTCTGGTTTACTGTCACCATCATAATCAATCTCAAATGTATAGGGTCGAGTGAAGACGAGACCTTCGAGAAAGGCACGTTTTTTGATGTATGCACTCATATCATATCGTACTTGCAGAGGTCCGATTTTTACATCAGCATCTATGAGAGCTCCAGAGACATCATCTGTTGGCTTCATGTACTTCAAAAGCGCATTGTTGTAGATGAGGACTCGCCCATCGAGATTATTGAAATCAATACGACGAAACCAATCATAGGTCACAGCGAAGAGGGCGATATTTCCAAAGAATACAAGACAAAACATGACTGTCACTGCCCAAATACCTGCCTTTTTCCCTCGGCTTTTTGTACGAATGGCAAAAGCACGGTATCCAAAAAAGAGAAATCAAAATCAGAGGAAAAGACCAAAGACACTATACACAACATAGATGGTGTACTGGAGTACTGTACGGACGGTGAGATATTGTACGCCGAGAATATTATTGAAGAACAGGGCGTTTTCTGGATTGAGTAAGACGTAGGTACAGAGGAGCAAGTAGCCGATGAGGATAATAGTCAGAGCTGCTTTTACCTGTCTCCAGAGATTGCGTTTTTTTGGTGCTGCTGTCTTTGCAATTTTGAGCGTCGGAGTGTAGTCCTGGTCGTTGGCAGTATAGGATACAATTTTTGACCACAAAGAATGCTTTACCGGTTTTTCTACTGGTAATTTATTGTCCGGAGTTGTTGGTCGTATAGCAATCATGGATTATGATGAAGTGGTAGTATCCGAATCTGTGCCTGTACCAGCACTTGAGACAAGGTGTTCTGGATTTGGGAGAAGTTCTGCGCCTGGTCCTATCAAATGGTCACCCTCGGTGATCAATTTTTGTTTCTCGGTTGCTCCTTTGGTGGTACTCTTTTTCTTTTTCTTCTTTTCTGTTCCTTCGGTAGCTGGAGTTTCTACAGTTGTAGGAGGAGTAACATCAGAAATAGTATTTTCTTTTTCTTCTGTAATTCAAGTCTCTTTTGTTGCTTTTTCTTCTGCCTGAGTTCATCTGAGCCAGTCTGGGAGATTTTCTTCTGATGTTGGCAGTGGTGCTTCTACTGGCGTCTCATCTTGAGGCGTTTCAGTCGTACTTGGTTCTGTGCTTGGAGTTGCTTCGATGGGAGCCGGAGGCGTCATCTCTGCTGTTACTTCTGCAGCGGGTGCGGTGTCTGCTCCCCTGAGCCAGTCTGGAATATCATCGTGTTGTACTGGTGCTTCAGGTGTAGTTTCAACAGGGGTAGGAGCAATTATTTCTTCTTTTGTCGTCGGAGCTGGTTCACTTGCTGCCTGGAGCCAATCAGGTATAGACGGTTCACTTGTTTTTGTGGGTTCTGGTGCCGGAACTGTTGTCACGACTGTTTCATGCTCATCATGCATCCATGTTGGAATCGCATCGTGTGCTACCTCCGGTGTATTTTTTATCTCTTTTGCGAGTACATCATCACCTCCAAATGAAGATTCTGGTTCCTTGAGCCAATCGGGAGTTCCTGCCTGAGCACTATGATCGTCTGGAACCGTTGAAAGTCCATGATCGTCGTGATCATCTTTGTGCATCCAATCTGCCCCGTGGTTACCATTATCTGGTGTTGTTGGGAGGCTATGATCATCATGATCAGCGCCTGAGTGGTCTCCCTGTGATCGGCTCGAAATAATCTTTCGTACTATGAAAATACATCCTATCAAACCTATGATGGCGAGAAGAATCCAGAGAATCATCGGACCTATGGCACCTACTTTTGTCTTTATTTTGTTCCAGAGAGATGTGTTTGCTGCTGGAGTTGTGGGCGTATCTGTCTTTGTTCCTGGCTGACCGATGAGGATAGTGAGCTTGTCACGTATGACAGATTTGGCTTCATCAGATATTTGCGTATCAAATTTGACGTATTCATCGTAGATTTTTTGTACAATGGCTTTGTTCTGTTCGTAGTATTCAGGATTATCAATGATTTGTCCGAGGAGACCAGTATTTGTATCTGTACCATCTCCAAAGACTTCTTTTTTATACGTACTTTTTGCGAGGAAGTCAGCTATCATGCGACGGGCCAGAGTTTTTTCCTGGGCGTCTTGCTCACCTTGAGTATAGATGAGATTCACTTGTTCGAGCATGCGTGCCTTGAGATCAGCACCTATTGCTGAACTACCATCGACTGCGCGAGAGAATTCGAGGAGTGTCTCAGCACGGTCAGCACGGTCATACCAGATGTCGCCGAGCTGATCTATGTATCTCTGAAATTCTTTCTGATTTGCTTCGGGGATATTTTTTACGAGACTTTGGAGTTTGTCGAGACGAACCTTATCTTCTGATGAGAGATTAAATGTTGTCTGGGGATCTTTGATGATGACTCCAGGCGTATCTGAAGGCTCTATCACAGGTTTTATGAAGTCTCGAGTGATACGAATTTGTCGTGAGTCGATCTCACTTCCGTCAGCTTTGACGAGACTGAGTCGCATAATTGTTGTACGCTTGTTTCCTGCTGGAACTGCGTACGGTCGACCCATACGATATGAGGCCGTCCCTTTGTTATCTGCATCATCATTTTTTCCACCAGAGAGATCTGTGTCGACATCGACATCATTGTCTATGACATAGTACTGTATGTCCCCTGTTGACTCCCCCATATAGAGAAAGAGAGGCTTGAGAGGATCTGACCAGAGGATGTCATCTGTGACAGGTTCGGCATCGCTACTTTGATTTGAGAGAACTATGAGGGGTTTTTCTACCTTCTTGATCAGGATTTTGTTTTTTGGATTACGTGTTACCGGAAATGACGCCTCTTGAGAATCCTTGCCATCGGATATCTGGAGTTTGATCGTGCTCGGAAATGTTCCATCTTCTGGAGCATAGACGAGGTAGCCTTTGTTTTCGGAAATTTTCTTGCCATCAGCAAACCACGATGCCTCCTGTATGATACCAGTTGAAGTATTATAGGCGATGATTTTGTCACCGATGACTTGTATCACTGCTTGCGGATTGAGTCGATTTGTGACATTTACTGTGACAAATTTGGTTGTCGAAAGACCTCTGTGTGTTACTTTTACTTTTGGATGATACTCGCCTGGAATAGTGTATTTGTAGGTAAATCGTGGTTCTGATGTTTTGATATCGTAGAAACCATCACCATCGACATCCCATCGGTACTCTGCGACATTTGATATATCCTGTCCGAGGGCATTGTGGACATTGACACTGAACTCGACAGGATCGCCAAATTTTGCTTCATTGGTATTGACCTTGAAGTCGATGATTGGCATCGAGATATTCTGATTGACGAGGAGATCTGGTGTTGAGAATTTACTTTCTGAAATATCACGAGTGTCTATCTTGAGGCCGTTGGCGTCTTCGAGAACGACAGAGAAATAGTATCGACCATTGATTTTTGGGAGTGAAAAACTCGTTTCTGGTTTTGTCGTAATACGAAATCCTTGAGGCTGTTCATCGTTGCTCGTGTAGTAATACCATGTATATGAGGTGATATTTCCATCGGGGTCTTTAGCTCCTTCCATACGGAGATTTATATGGAGAGGATCTTGATCGATATTTTCGACAGTGACCTGAATATCGGAGAACTTTGGTGGTATATTGACCACTTTGACCCATTCTTCTGATGTGTGTGAAGCGCCGGTTTTCTTATCACTCACAGTGAGGGATATTTTTTCACATCCCAGTTCATCAAATGTGTGAGTGAGATTTTTCTGTGAAGAGCTCGAATTGAGCCCAATTTTCCAAAAATATGTGAGGTCAGTTGTCCCACCACCCACATTGACACTCTTATCTCCGACGAGAGACACGGGGGTGATACGGTCGACAATAGTAGCATCTTCTCCACTACAGACTCATTTTTGTGTTTCCGTGAGGAGGCTTTTTGTCGTGAGTTGAATGACAGAAAAAGGGGCATCGCCATCGACGACATAGAGCTTTCTCTGGATGCTATTGCTATTACCGTGCCTATCAGTGACCTTGAGCGTGAGAGGATAGTTACCTGACTTATCAAATGTGAGGATGCGTTTCCCTGTTTCTGTTGTTGTTGTATCTTTTCATCCAATAGTCCACTCGTAGATGTCCGTTTCTGGCGCGATAGCCGATATCACCATTCTCTCCCCTCGTTTGACGACCTGAGGACGTATATTGAGCTGGATAGAGAGGAGACTCTTGATGACAATTGTTTTTTTGAACGATGCACTCTTCCCTTCTCCATCAGTTACATGGAGCTCTACCTGGTATGATCCGACATCGGTGAAGGTGTAGGAACCACGGTTGTTGTTTGTATTGGTATCCTCGAGTTGTACGAGTTTATCATTGACGAACCATTCGTATTTGAGGAGTTGATTGTCAGGAAAGTCGGGGTCGTAGGTAGAGGTACCATCGAATACATAGGTATTTGGTGTTTCTGAACCTCTCATCTCTGCGAGAAAACGGACGACTGGAGGGCGAGATTCAATATTTATCTCCACTGTTTCTTTATCACGCACCTGATCTTTGTTTGAAACGAGAGAAACACTAAAGCGTCCGATATCCTTGAATGCATACTCCATGCGAGGGCTTGTCACAGAAAATATTGGTTTTTCAACGCCAAATTTTCTCACTTCCCAAGAATAGATCACACCTTCTTGTGTTGCTTTTTTTGCTTCAAATACGACGACTTCCCCTTTGTTTGGTTTGTAGTTGCTGACAGAGATAGAGGCAATAGGGTCTCCTACTTTGAGGGCTATATTTTTGGTGAATTTTTCTCCATCATTGCGTGTGAGGGTGAGTTTTATAGTATACTCTCCTTCTTTATAGTCCTGGGCTTCTATAACAGGCGCCCCTTCTCGTGTTGCCCCTTTTCCATTTCCAAATTCCCACTCAGTCTTGAGAATACTATATCCGTAGGCAAATTTGGTTTGTGTTGCATCGATGAGGACCTTTTGCAGTGATTCTTTGGTGGGTATTTTGATAGAATCAGCGGCGAGTTGTTCGTTGAAATAGACGATATACTTCAGTTTTGGCTGTCCAACCTCTATCACAGTTTGGTCTTCATAGCTGATGACATCAGTGAAGCCACGGCTATTTTTGCTCGCTGAATTGACAGTCAGATAGACAGTATAGGTTCCTTCGTCCTTGAATTCATAATTGATAGTCTTCCCTCGACCGAGGATATTTGGTCCATCAGGCGTACGAAGCCACCAGGTAAAGTTTGTATCAGGAATCGTCGTCCCACTCGCATCGATGATATTTTGTGCTTGAAGCGTGACGGAGAGCGGAGCATCACCATTTTGAGGTGTTGCGACTATCTGCCCGAGGATAGTAAATGTCTGGGCCTGTTCGAGGAAGTAATTTACTGCATCTTCGAGACTACTCCTATCTATATCTGCACGATGGAGGTCGTAGTCTGCGATGGCCCTTTTCACACGATCATAGAGTTGTCTATTTACGTATATGCTTGTACGATCAGGGAGATGGTCATAGGCTCCATCGATGAGGATAGTGAGTTGTTTGGTGATTTCGGGGCTGTATTCACCGACGATTTGTGTCTTCAATGCCAAGATCTTGTTGCTGTAGGTGGTGAAGTCTATATTTCGAATTTGTGTTTCGGCATATGCCTTTGGCACCATTCGTGTCGCGACCTGATTGTTATTCAAGACGTAGAACAGAGTGCTCACAATCCAGTAGGCAAACCAGATAATCACGATACCGAGAAAGACTGAAATAATAATCTTTTTTGTTTTTTCGCTTGATTCTTCACTCGATGGGAAGAGTAACATCTGTGCGCCGGCCCACATGACGTAGATTACGGCGATGACGGAGAGGAAGCCCAGGAAGTACTTGATAACGTCTTGGACGGCCTTTACGATCCCCTTTCCGGTGATGATCCCTGTGGATTTCCCGATGGAGGCCCCCGCTGCATCGACACCTGCCTTGAGACAGTTGTTTCCGCTACAGCTAAATGACCACGTAGTCCAGCTCTGCGCTAGTGCATCGAAACAAACGGCGGTTCAGAAGATGAGAAATATGAGGAGAAGTGCCTTTTTCATGAGTTGTATAAGGACATCTTAACAGATAGTGCATAAGAATTCAAAGCCTAGAGACACTATTTAGAGAGGGAAGAGTATTGACAATGTTGTTTTGCATATAATATAAATATATTTAGAAAATATTTATGGCTAGAAAACTCTCGGCAATTCATCAAAGATGCAAGGAGAGAACGGGGTATTGTACTCCTCAGAAGAAAAAAACGGCGGACCTTGTTCACGAAACGCTTCAGACGTGAGAATCAAAGATATGTGTGAGAGGAAATCAAATGTTTACACTCAGCAAGATACGAGATATTTTGAGCTGAGATTTTTGAGTGCCAGTAACAGCAGAAATACCACATAGCCCGCATACGATGTATTTTCGTACGACGATACCAGGCGTGTTATTTTCTTCTTGAGCAGAGACATTTATTGACGGAGCTCATGTATATTCACTCACTTCTGGTCAGGCACTTGTGAATTATTTTTTGCATTTGATGGATGCGGAAGTGATAAAAAAAGGGAAGAAGCTTTTCCGATGGGATAAGGAGCAGGCTAGATTTATTGAATTTACCTATGATCCGCGGGATCAAACAGACTTTCCAGGGGTAATACTGATTGATAGAAATCATCAAACTCCTCGCTCATTCACGAAAGTACCTTCAAATTTAGATGAATGTGTCATGCGAACTATTATTTATGCGGGTATCTATTACGAAAGTACCATTTGGATGGTGTGGCAAGGTAAGGAAGTCCACATGAAATCTTCAGAACTTGTGGCTCTTGTGGAGCCTATTGAGAGGCTCGAGGACAGGATCAGAGCAGTTGTTGATCTTATGAAGTAATTCGTCTACCATTTCCCACTTGCTCCGCCACCACCAAATCATCCGCCACCAAATCCGCCCCAGCCACCTCCAGAACTTCCTCATCCGAATCATCCACCACTTCACCAGCGACTATTTCCCATGCTACGGAGCAAGGGGATTCTTCCATACGCAAACGTAGAGAGCAGATAGTCCAAAACGAGACCAAAAATACCAATCGCGATGCCCCCGTAGACACCTACGAATATGAATCCTACGAGGCCTCATATGACTCCTCAGAGCCACCATGATTTTGATGAGGAGAGAACACTCAGAAATCCCCAGCCAAAAAATGCACAGAGGATAAAGATAATTTTTATGGTTTCGAGGGATGGAGCATTGTTTTCTGGTAAATCGACGACTTCACCACGGAGCAGGGGAGTGATGCGGTCGATTCCTTCGGTCAAACCGGTCCCATATTTTTCTGCTTGAAAATTTGGTTTCAAATTCTCATCGATGACTCTCTGTGACATGAGATCGGTCATGACTCCTTCGAGTCCTCTTCCGACTTCGATTCTCATCTCGCGTTCTGTCGGAGCGATGAGGATGAGGAGACCATTATCGAGACCTTTTTGTCCGATTCACCAGCTTCGTGCGAGGACTATGCCAACTTCTTCAATCGTTCTTCCTTGGAGGCCTTTAATAATGGCTATTCCTACCTGATGATGTGTTTCTTGTTCGAGCGTGAGAATTTGTCCTTCTAGTTGGGTTTTTTCGTCGGAACTTAAGAGACCAACTTCATCATAGACGGGGGAAGAGGGGAGGGGAGGCACGACGAATTCGGCAAAGACTTCTGTCCAAAGACAGAATACAAAAGACAAAGTACAAAATAATGGAAGTTTTTTCATAGATTTTCTTGTTCATCACTCTTGATTCCGTCATCCTCGTGCAAGTGAATCCATTTGCGAAGCAAGGGATGAACGCGACACGGGGATCCAGGTGAATTACTACGCGAAGAGAACACTAATCGGGAAGGGAACTATTTGCTATTGTACTTTTTCTGCAAAAAATACCAAAATCATTTAGGGGACACAAACTCGCTCTCCAAATTGTGCGACTATTTTTCTGTTCTTCGGGACGCTCAGACAGTGTGTCCCCTAAAAACCCTTTTCCGAAGTTCTTGATGCGCGAGTGAACGGTCGATTAACTCCTTAAAAATTAAACTCTACTTTTGGAGCATTTTCAGAGCCAGTTTGAGCGTCGAAGAGAGCCGCCTTATCAAAACCAAAGAGACGTGCCATAAAAACTGTTGGGAAACGAGCTACACGGACATTCCAATTATTTGCGACACCGTTATAGTCACCACGGGCGACTGCTATACGATTTTCGGTACCTTCAAGCTGTGATTGGAGATCACGGAAGCCTTGTGTTGCTGTGAGTGTTGGGTACGCTTCAATTGAGACGAGGAGACGAGAGAGTGCTCCAGAGAGTTCTCCTTGAGATGCTGTAAATGCCTTGAGACTTGCTGCATCGGTCGGATTCACCTGTACAGATGTTGCTTTGGCACGAGCCTCGACAACATCAGTCAGTGTTTTTTGTTCAAAATTGGCAGCACCCTGAACGGTTGATACCAATTGTGGTACGATATCTGCGCGACGCTGATATTGTACTTCCACATTTGACCAAGCCGTATCAACGCCAGAACGACCACTGACAAGCGAATTATACTGTCCGACTGCCCAGAAACCACCGAGTAAGATTATCACGAGGATAATAAGGAGTCATTTTTTCATAAAAGAAAATAAAGAAATAAAAATTATTAAATTGTCGCTTCGCCTGACATCAACTGCATTTTTTTATACGCTTCCCCAAAAATAATAAATGCATCACCACGGAAGATAAAGAAATCTTCCCAGAAAGAATAGATCTGATTGTTATTATAATATGATTTATATTTTTGATAATTTTCTTTATGACGTCCATTTTCAGGCATGGTAAATGATACATCGATAATTCCTGCATACAAGGCTTTTTGAAAAGTAGAAAATCTCCAATCGAGAATATCAACCAATACAATTTTAGTAGATGGAGTGTATCCTTGAGTCCTTTTCTTTAACCATGTTTGAATATCTCATCCATTGGGCACAAAGGCTACTTCAGGATCTTCAAATGATGAAATATTTGCTGGTATTTTCCTGTCTAAACCACTTGATTTCAATACGAGAGCGATAGCTTCGGGCCGAGTTATCTGATTCTGAGGATAAAAATTCTTATTGTTTCTGTTAATGAGACCAATATCTGCTGCCTTTTCTACAGCTGCACAAATCCAATCATTTTTTGTGACATCAACGAAATACTTTTTGCAGGTATATGGTTCAGGTATTTTTTCTCATGCGAACTTGAGAGCAATTGCCGTGAGCTCTGCACGAGTGATGTACGATGTCGCATTATAGTCAGCATCGTTAGCCTTTTTTTGGATAAATCCGAGTTCAGCGAGATATTTTGCTCACTGGACACGACCATCAAAAGTGAAATTGATAGCCATTGCTCAAAGAGAGAGCAGGAGGAGAGAAGAGAGGAGTTTTTTCATAGTGTATATTATATTATTGAATAGAAGTTTTCATAAATCTGTCGTACCAGTATTCATCGGCATACTTCATAATGCTTTTCCATTTTTCTCCATCTGGTTTTATTGAGCCATTATAGAGATCATCAAAGCTTTTCATCTGAAATTTTGCTACGATAGCATCTTGCCAGCTGGTGAAGTCAGATTCATGCATTGAGAAATGTTGTTCTATTATTTTGCCGTCAAGAAGAGTATAGGTGCCAAATGAAACATCTCCCCATGCTTGAGGTCCAAAAGTGATAGTAATCAACGATCCTCTGTAGACACGATATTTATCACCACCAAATCCAGAAAAATAGGGTCATAATTTTTTGCCCATTTTCCAAGCATTTTCCATGTCCTTTTGTAGAAAATACTTCTTGAATTGGTCATATGCTGTAGTCATCTCCGCGTACTCGGGGTCTGTACAGAGGTATATACCAGGTGCTCTGTCATTTTCGTCTGTAACACAGACAAGTGTATCCTTGAGTGAGTCTGCATAGTAGAGTGTAAATTCTCCTAAATTTGGCAAACGAGTGTCTCGTATCTTTATTCTTTCTTCTTGAACTGGCACAAGTGGCCCAGACGGGTCAACTGTGATATTATTTGTTACTGCGCCAGCTATGTTTGGCTCCTCAAGATGAGAAGTTGGATAGACGGTTGTATCCCGTGGCACAGTTTTTTGTACAACAGAGGGGAGTGCTTTAGGCTGCTTTCCAAAGAAAAATAGTGCACATATTACTATGCTCAAAACTAAAATGGTAACTATTTTTTTCATTAAAAAAATTATAGATTCTTTTCCACAAATACAATACTACCCCATTGTTCTTAGGACACTCAAATTAAATCCATAATCAGTTCTCTTTGACCCGAGAAGTCCCAGATGGCAACGGTGCCCTGCGAGAGTGATGTCGGCAACCATCAGGGCACAGGATTCGAGTTCGGGGAGGATATTTTCTTCTCCTATGCAGACGGTAATACGACCTGGTTGTGCGAGATTTGAGATAGTACGGGTGAAGAGTGTGCGATTTTCCACCGTATCGAGAACAGAAAATATCTGTTCTCACAGGGTTCCATTATGCTTTCGCAGGAAATGTGATATGCCAGCGAGACAATAGATCCCTGAGTCTGGCGAAGAACAGAATGCGAGGTCATGTGTTGCTTGCGAGAGGGCAGAGACTAGGTCGTAAAGACGGTCATCATGAAATTCAACAGTATCTTCTTCTGTGATAAATGGTGTCCCGAGGTAGTGCTGAGGCGCTATATCGATGAGATAATCGACATACATGCGTATTCCTCGAGTTGTTGGGAGTCGTCCTGCGGAGTTGTATGGTTGATACACCAGCCCCATCTCTTCCAGCTGTTTCATGTCATTACGAATTGTAGCAGGGGATATGTCCATACCTTCATCGCGGACGAGAGATTTGCTTCCCGTCGCATCACCACTCTTGATATACTCTCGGACTATGAGTCAGAGAATTTGGATTTTTCGGGCGTCGATGCTAGATTTTCTACTCATAATTCTTTGATTATAAGGACAAAATACAAAGGACAAAGTACAAAAGAGAGGATTTTAAGTTTTAGTTTGAGGGTGGATGGGGGCAATGCGAGTGTTATTTATCTATTCTGTACTTTGTATTCTGTACTTTGTATTTTTTTAGATCTCCCCCCAGGGTTATCGTGGAAATTTTCCAATGAGATCAAATGAAGCAAGGGGAATGCCCTCGCTCCTCGAAGTGCTGAGCTCTATACTGTAAAGCATGCGAGCGGCTCCTCAATAGAAAATAGTTTATAAGGAAAAAAAACCGACGAGATGCACCTCTGGGGAGGATGTATTTAATTATATCTCAAAGTCTCAAATTCAAAACAAAAATATTCGTTTTTTTCTATTTGCTTAATAACACTGGACTTTCTCGGATTCTTTTTTCTTGCAATTCATTTTTGCTTTATATAATACAGCTACTTTCGTGTTTACGGAAGTATTTATTTTTTATTTTCATCATAACATTCGCATGAAGAAATACGAACTCATGATGATCATCGACCCGATGCTCGAGAAACAAGCCCTCGAGACGCTCACCAGCGATTTACGCTCTGAGCTCGATGTTCAT
>CAZLKD010000009.1:10568-15595 GCA_964560015.1 uncultured Candidatus Peribacteria bacterium | reverse complement strand
CTATAATTCCCAGCAGAGATCTGAAAAAAGATCAGTTAAGCTCGGATGGATTCTCATAAGTGAGAATAAACAGCAATCAATGGGTATTAACCGACCCGTCTACTAGGGCAATAAAAACTCCAACTTTTCGCCCTATTTTCGCCCTCAAAATCCTCTGAAAGCCTTGCGGCGCTTGAAAGGCACATTGTGAAGGTTCGAATTACTCGTTTTGCCATTCAAGGCAAAATTCCCATTCCCAACCATTATATACTCTAAGATGAAATCATAACTCTACTCCTTAGTGCCACTTTTTTGCTAACTATTATTTATTTATAACATTCTCAAAAATGGTATCAAATCATCTCTTCGCGTCAATCGCGTTTACATAAAATATGATTTCTGTATCTGAACTGATTACCTCAACAATGCTAATATTCTGGAAATACATTTGTTGTGTCAGGGCAAAAAGAAATCAGGACTCATTCTTATGATCCCTTTGGAATTTTGAACTAATTCCTGATATATTGGTAAATAAATTTATAGGTTCATCTTCAATGTAATTTTTCATCTCCCCTAAGTGTTCCTCCTCAAAGATAATAGTTATTTTATCTCGACTTTCCGTGATAATAAAATATCAATTATTTTCCCGGATTTTTGAACTGAAATTTACAACTCCATTATTGTTTTTCTGGTTTTTAAAAAGAATACAAATACTCAAATTAGATTGTATATTCACGCCTGATAGTTTTAAGGAAAAGTTATCTATATTCTGAAATTGAGAGGTTCTTTGAATTCTCGATAATTGCATATGTATTGCATCTTCACTTATTGACTTTTTTAGCTGTACTTCTAGAGGAGTTTTGAGAAAAGTAGCCAATTTAGATAAATTAAACAATTTATGACACATTCAAGTCTTAATAAACAAGTTAGATCAGATGAGTTTTGTGAGAGCTTGGTGTAGATTTTGCATATTTTTGTTATAATTATAACAAAAAAATATGATTTTCCTAGAAATTATCGTAATTTTTGCTGTAACAGCAAAAAATACTAATTTATTCTGTGATGCAATATCAAGACACTTCTTTCATTTTGTCCTATGAGTCTCGAACAAGCCCGCATATGAATCACAGAAGCTACTGATACAATCGTAGCTGCTTTTATTCAACGACAAAAACATATGCAGCATATTGCAAGCGCAAAAGCTGCAGAAGTATTAGATTGAAATTCCGAGGGTATTTCTGTGATACGTCTAGATAGAGAAATGGCGCTATTAGCACGATATGCTCAATTGGCTGAGAGCGAATGAGAGGATCCTGATATGGTAAAAAACCTTGTCTGGCATCTTATGTACGCATGAAAAGCAAAGCAGTTAAAAATTCTTTGAAAAAATAGTGTTTTTTGAAAGGAGAACATTTCTGCTGAGCAGTTAAAGAGTAATTTATTGGATTTAACAAGAGATGTGAGCAGGTCGTATAAAAATTATTGAAATGACTATTGAGCAACTAAGTTAGCTAGAAAGTTTTGACGTGAGACAATTCTGAATGCTTGCCATTCACTGGAGTCAAGAGATGTGGCTATTGACCTTGGAAGTGCGGATGGCTCTATAGCTTCCTTGTTGGCCAAATCTGACTTTGGTACTGTCAGGTGATTCGATATATCTCCAGACATGATAGAAGTTGCAAAAGAATTGAATCAAGGTGGTTCTATAGAGTATAAATGTGTTGATCTATTTGATTGAATACCGCAAGATAATGAAAGTGTTGATTTTTTAACGGCAAATTTTGGAAGTGCAAGTGAAGTGCATCCTGATATTTTAAACGAGACGAACAGAGTTTTAAAAAGTGGAGGGAAGGCTGTTTTATCTTTTTATAATCGCGAAAGTATTACTTCGCTTTGGTGGCAACCTACATTAAATTGAGTTGAAGCTGTACTTAATAAAGATTCAAAAGTTTTAGAAGTTCCAGTTTTCTATGAATCAGGACCAAAGGTGTATAAAATATATGCCAATCCTTACTCAGAATCAGAAATCCGTAGTAAATGTGTGAGCTTAGGGCTTGATATAGAATCAATTTGAAGTTTTTCCCCTGCTTTTACACTTACTCCTTGAGAATTTTATAACTGTCCAAAAAGAGTAGGAGCACTGGAATCCTATGAAAGATCGCATTATCATGTATGACCATATGTCGGTTTCTATATAAGTGTAGTTATCAAGAAGCCGTAAAAATACTTACTATTTTAAAATTAAATTATGCGAAATATCATTTTTGAATGAAACTACACTCCTGACGCTATCAGTTCTCCACAAAGAAACCTATATAATATAGAAGATAATTGACCTCAGTGATTACGCGAGAAGTTACTTACATTACATGATATTGCTTTTGAGTATTGATCCTTAACAGATCAGTGCCAGAAAGAGGAATTGTTCCTCGAAGAAACCTTGCCTCAACGTGTTGTAACATGGACAAGGAATTTTAATGCACAAATGCAATACTTGGATCAAAGTAAATCAATTGTATATTATGTCGAAGAGGATCTACGACCGTTGATGAAGGATTTTTCTGAAATAGACGAGGAGTCTCTGCGTTTAAACCTTATATGACATAGAAGTGACTATGGAAACAAAGTTAAAGAAATACAGCATTATATTACGCAGTCGATTTCACATCTGCCTCAAAATGTAAAAGATGTCATACTAATGTATTTTTTTGGGTGACAACAGCTTCCAACAGTAGAGGCAAAAATGATAGCAATAGCCATACTCTGAAAAGAAGGATACACAACATGGGAAAGGATGAATGATGAGCTGATTGATATTATTCAAAGTTGTTGCAAGGATCACATTCTATGAATATTAAAGCCGGACAAGCTTGATATAGATGCCCTTAGTGTACCTTATTCGATACAAAAGAAGCAAAGTAGAGAAAGTATAAGTAGTTTGCGCTCACAGATTAACAAAGCTCGATGCTTTTATAAGTCATACTGACCTGCAATTTTGGATCATCAATGAGTCAGTGAGCTGATAGTGTCAAATGTTCGTATAATTTTAGATCTTATGGATTTTGATGTGTTGGCACGCTTGAGAAATAAGCATCAATCAAAAATGGAGGAAATAATGTGAAATGATAAGGCACACCTGCTTGAAACAACAGGAACAGTAGTAACCAACCTTCAGCAATTACTTTTTGACCTAAAAGAGAGACCTGCTTTTGTTCGTAAAGATGCCCCTATGCTTCTCTCATCTAGCGTGACATCTAAAGGCACCTATGAGCTAACTCATGAGGATAGAATCAAAGAGCTTAGAAAATTAAAAGTTAAGTATGATGCTGAAACAGAAAAGATTGGTCAATTAGAAGGTGAAAGGGGCTTTTACGCAAAACATCTCCGCCTTTTGTGGGCGTGGTTTGTAATGTCTGAACGTGCTCTATTATAATTTGTATAATATCATATTTTTGACAAATAGAATTAATAAGTATATTTAAATTAATTAATAACTAACATAAATTTATGGCAGCATCAGAACAAGGATCGGTACTACGCGATTTTGATCAATTCGCAGCACTTTCAGAATCAAATGATATTCGTTGTCTCACAGGTATGCGACCAAGTGGGAAGCTTCACCTCGGGCACTATGTTTGAGCTCTAGAATCTTGGAAAAAATTTCAGGACGAAACAAATGTAAAATGCCAATTTCTCCTTGCCGATTATCATGTTATGGGTGATCGTCACGACATGGATGCATTGAGACAAAATATGCATGAGGTTGTACTTGATTGGCTTTCAGTAGGACTTGATCCTGATAAATCAGACTTTGTTGCACAAAGCTATGTTCCAGAAACAGCAGAACTGACGCAATTCTTGATGAACTTTACTCCTTATTGAGAATTACTAAGTAATCCTACACTGAAAGCTGAACTTAAACAAGTTGAATGACAAGGAACAAGCATTACTGCTGGATTTGCAACCTATCCTATCTCACAGGCAGCTGATATTCTTCTTCCTAAGTGTCATGTTGTACCAGTAGGTGATGATCAGCTTCCCCATATTGAGCTTGCCAGAAGGATCGCAAGAATAATGAATAAGCAATGTGGTGCTGAGATTTTCCCTCTCCCAAAGGCATATGTTGGGAAAGTAGGGAGACTTACAGGCGTTGATGGTAAGGCAAAAGCAAGTAAATCGCTAGGAAATGCCATTGAACTCTCTGAAACACCCGATAGCCTCAAAAAGAAGGTTAATAAAATGTATACAGATCCAGGACGAATACGTGCGACAGACCCAGGAAAAATAGAAGGGAACGTTGTTTTCTCATATCTTGATGCATTTCTTCATGACGAAGGTCGTTTGAGCGAATATAAGGCACGGTATGAAGCAGGAACAGTTAGCGATCGTGAAATGAAAGAAGTTCTTTACGAAATTTTAAATGGCTTTCTGCAACCGATTCGAGAAAAAAGAGCAGCTTTTGCTGAAGATAGATCGTATGTAAGCCGCATAATTCAAGAATGAAGTGCAAGAGCACGTGAAATTGCACAGAAAACTATAGTACAAGTAAAGGATTGATTAGGTATTTCTAATTATTAATTCATCCATGAACCATCTTGCTGCAATCATTTCCGCCAAACATGCAGAAGTTACTGGTATAAAAGGTAGCTGAGAAAATTTTCGTTCCCTGTTTTCACAAAAAACAGCATCGATTATAGGTGAAGTGAAACCTTTTTCACCGAATAATCCATCGATATGAAAAGCGGAAGAACTCATAGCAAAATGTTGCGCTGACGCGAGAATTAAAGCTATCTCAGTTTTGATAGATGAAGCAAAGTTTTGATGAGATGTAAGAAGGATTAATAAAATTAGGGCACAATCTGATAAGCCAGTTTTATATAAAGAATTTGTCATCGATAAGAAGCAAATAGATCAGGCGGCTAGTTTTTGATATGACGCAGTTTTGTTGATTTATAGAGTATTCAATCAGTCAAATCTCAGCAAGATACATGGAAGGTCCTCCGATTATATGAAAGAATTAATACAGTACTGTATAGATAGAGGCATTG
>CAZLKD010000009.1:0-10558 GCA_964560015.1 uncultured Candidatus Peribacteria bacterium | reverse complement strand
GCATTGAACCAGTAGTTGAGTTTGACGATGCGGATGGTGTAAATTCTTTTCTAAAATCAACAGATGATAGAGACTTTACTGTCTGAATTAATTGTAGAAATCTGGATACTATGGAAATAGATCGAAAGAAGCATTTTGAAATATTAGAGAGCATTGATGAAGATACCTCTAAGCTCAGGATAATAGCGTTTTCATGAATTGAAAAGAGTGAACAAATTGAAGAATATACTGGTAAATACGATGGCGTACTCATATGATCTAATATCTTAAATTTCTAATATGGAGGAATTATTTTTTTCAACGAGTTTCGATGCCGACCAAGAGGGTTTTTTTGGCCAACATTGATGAGCATGGACGCCTGATATGTGGAGAATACCACTTTTAGAGGTTAAAAGAGCATATCAGGAAGCAAAAAATGATCCTAGTTTCGTAGCAGAACTCAAGCATTTATACAGAAATTTTGTTGGTAGACCCTCACCACTGATATATGCCGAGAACTTAACTGAACAAGTAAGAAGTACTGCAAATATTTGATTCTGAGCTAAGATTTTCTTGAAAAATGAAGGACAACTGCTTTCAGGTGCTCATAAAATAAACCATTGTATCGGTCAAGGCTTGCTAGCTAAAAGGCTTTGAAAAAAAACATTAATTGCAGAAACATGAGCCGGACAACACTGACTTGCTGTTGCTACTGTTGCTGCTAAGCTTGGACTATCTGCTAAAATTTACATGTGAAAGAAAGATTATGACCGGCAGAGACCAAATGTTATCAAGATGAATATTCTTGGGGCAACTGTAGTTCCTGTGGGTTGAAAAGAAGAGTCCTTAAGTCATGCAGTTACAGCTGCATTGCAAGGCTGGATATGAAACACACAAGAAAATTACTATTTACTTGGGTCAGCACTGTGACCCGATCCATACCCTACTATGGTTGCCGATCTTCAGTCAATTATTGGTGTCGAAATAGATAGACAATTAAAAGAAGAATATCAAATTGACCGTCCAGATATTGTCGTTGCTTGTGTCGGATGAGGCAGTAATTCATTATGAGCATTCCGCAAGTTTTTGGATGACCCTAGAGTACAATTGATTGGCGTTGAGGCAGGGTGAGAAAACACACAGATTACTTGAATGCATGCAGCTCGTATGCTGACAAATCCTACTTCATGAATATTCCAATGATATAGATCATATTTCTTACAGGACTCCGACTGACAAATTGCATCAACAAATAGCATATCAGCATGATTGGATTACCCAGGTATTTGACCACAACATGCACACTTATTTGATCTTAATAGAGTTACATATCTTCCTATAAAAGATACTGAAGCATTAGAGGCGGTACAATTATTAGCTAGAACAGAAGGTATTTTTCCTGCATTAGAATCGGCACATGCAATTGCTGCCGGTACACAAATCGCTAAGACATTGCCTCAAGATAAGAACATGGTGATTAACGTTTCAGGTAGAGGCGACAAAGATATATTTATTTTATCTAAACTCCTTGCCTCGAAAGACTGGAAACAATATCTTTTAACTCAAGCCGATGAATGCAATTGATAAAAAACTTCAGGAAATAGAAGAACAAAATAGGCTCTGACTCATGACTCATTGGGTATGAGGATATCCCTCTTTGCAAGAAAGCCAGCTTATGATAGAAACTATGGATAGAGCTGGTGTTGATTTCATAGAAATACAAATACCTTTCTCAGATCCTGTAGCGGATGGTCCGATAATTACCAGTGCATGCCAACAATCATTAGAAAATTGAACATCAGTGCAGTCTTGTTTTGAACTTATGTCGACTGTATCAAAAAAAGTAAATTGTGCTATGTTGTTCATGGCGTATTTAAATACTATTTACACTATCTGATTAAGAGATTTTTGTAAAAATGCATCCGATGCCTGAGCATCATGATTGATTATTCCAGATTTTCCCCTTCATTATGAAGCACGGCTTCCTCTCGCTCAAACCGCAAAAGAATTTAATTTAAAACTTATAAAGGTGTTTAGTCCTCTATCTGAAAACGATTACGTGTCTAAGCATACAACAAAAGATGATGGTTTTATATATTTTACCTCTAGGCAATGAACAACAGGAACAGGTACTAATTTTGATTCAAATGTATTTACTAAAACTCGTGCTTTAGCAAGCATTACTTGATTGCCAGTAGCTGTATGATTTTGAATTAAGTCGGATGCAGATATTCAACTATTAAAGAAAAACGAGACATCAATAGGTATTATTTGAAGTAAGCTTATAGAAGTTTATAGAGAGTCGTGAATAGCCTGAGTCGATCTATTTCTGCAAAATATCCTTTTATCTTCTAAAAAATAATCATATGAAAATATCACTATCAAATTACGCTTCTGGGCAGACATGAGTGGAAATCAGCACTAAATCGTGAAGAAAATACACTACTGATGCGTTTGAGAAAGCAATTTTTCAAACCTTAGTTTGACAGGAGCCAGGAGATACTATTGCTGGATTAACAATCCATAGGGGTACTCCTAGGGGTCAAGTAGAACGTGGTGATCTAGAAGAAAAAATTAAGGTCCAGATATTAGCGCTTTTGCCACAATAAACTTGAAAACTATTATTTCTTCATATATTGTATCAATACAATAGAACATGAACATCCAAGATCAACTACATCAATTGGCAAAATTCTTTTCAAAAAATATCGAAGAGGATTTTGAGAATACACTAGAAGATCTCCTCACACCAGAAGAAATTAAGAATATCTATGAAAGGATTATGATTCTTCAGGATCTAAAATCTGGTATTACACAAAGGGAGATAGCTAAAAAACTTTGAGTATCAGTGGGGACAGTTAGTAGAGGATCACGAATACTCCAATATGGAAAACGAGAAGGTAATTTTAAATTTTAAGCCTATGGAAATAGCACGACATTATTCATGACCTGTTTCGAAAAAACTGGTAGGGAGAATAACAGAAACAGTACATCCAAGGGTAAATGCAATTTTCGATAAGACCTTTTCTTCTCCATTGCCTAAGAAACAAATTCATAATGACTTATTGTGAATGCATGAGCATAAATGAACGAGTCTTGTTTCTCTGGAACGTCTTAACACTAAATTTCCAGGATTCTTGGATCAATTGCTGTCTTCTTTGCAGAGAATTTGACCTCAGATAGATATAACTAGCCTGAAGGAGCTTTGTAGTTTTTTTATATCAGTTTTTGAAGGTGAGAAAGATTTATCAGAACTGGAGATATGTATAGGTATGTGAGGTACAGATTTTGCCCCCAGTGTCAGAATCCCTATGGTCATACTCCCTGCTATTTTCTTTTTAGAAGAAGTTTTACAGTTACAGAAAAAATATTGACTCACTGGTTCTCCAAAAGTTACTGTTTTTAAAGCTCAGAATATTGCTCAATCTGTGAATTGATACAATCCTGAAAAAAGCCTTATTGCAACAACTCTTACATTTCAGCTTTTGCAGAGATACTTAAAAGAATTTCATCCTGCATTGCTTCCTCATTTCGAGTTTACTGCGGATGAATGGTATGATGAAGTAAAAGAGGACATTGCCATTGTAATGCCTGCTTTTAGGGAAGCTGCAACTATCAGCTGACAGATTGAATCACTCTTGAGTATGGGTAAAAAGCACGGTGGAAAAAATTGAGAAGCCAATGCAGTATACTATGCCTCTGCTCATCCTATTTATAATGGTTTCGTAGATACTGGTAAAAGCCTAAACTGACACATACGAAGTAAAAAGAAATGAATCAATATTAACTTTTGATGATCTGCAGAACGTACATTTAACCGTACAATGAGACAACTTTGAGAGAATAAATCTCTAAACTTTAACCCAACAGTATTTGTGGTTGGCGATAGGATGAAAGTACCTAGTTATTATCCGGCTCGTAAAGGAGATGTAAAAATTGATGATCATGATGCTTTTGGTACAGCTACTATTGATTCTTTTGATCCGCTCGTAAGATGAGACATAGGGACTATACTGACTGATTCCAGACTTTCACTCGGTAAGTATTTTGAATTTATAAGAAAATAAATATGGGTTTTCCCATAAAACATGCCTTGCTCTCCCACGAGAGGAAAACATACTTGGATAAAGAGAGAGGCGAAAAAAAATACCAATTGGATCTTTCTGAAACAAATTTGGAAAACATTGATCCTCTATATCTAGAGTCACTATTGAGAGATTTTCATGGCGGATATGGTTATCCAGATTTTTACCTTTATGATGTCTTTATAGAGAGAATCTGTTTAAGATTTTGAATCAATTTAGATAAAAGCCAGATATTTTTATGACATGGTAGTTTCAATATACTTGAGCGAGTTTTACATAAATTCCTAGATTTGGAATATTTGGTGGGTTATGGCCCTCAATTTAATGAGATCCCAAGTGATTTTGAATTTACATGAGGGAAATACATATCTTCAAATTTTTCCAGTCCAAACATGTGACTTTCTAGCCATTTAATAGAAGAGACTCTGAAAAAATGCCCTTCCAAAACAGCTATATATATCGATAATCCTAACAATCCAACTGGGTACTTTTATATGCCAGAAGAAATTGAGAAAATCATAAAGATAGCTCAGAAAAATAATACCATCGTGATTATAGACGAAGCTTTCGGGGACTATTTAACAGATGAATACTCAGCAATTCATTTTGTGGATAAATATCCAAATCTAATAGTTGTACGATCGATGTCTAAATTTTTTGGCTTATCAGGTTTACGTATTTGATACTCTGCCATGAGTAAGGAGTTAAGCGAATATTACACAAAAGTTGATGTACCCTTTGAACCAGGCGTCCTAAGTTTGCATATTTGAATGAACCTAATTAACAATAACGATATCATAAATGATATTCGTACTAGATTATCTCTTCGCAAGAAAACAATAGTGAATTTTTTTGTTGAAAAAAATATCGCTATGGCCTCCACAAATGAACTTACTCCCCTAATATTCTTTATTAAACCGAATAATGAAGCATTTTCTTGAGTAAGATTGATAGATGGTTCAAATTTTAATAACACTTTTGAAGCTGTTTCAGACTATTCTCGCTTACGATTGCCTAACACTGAAGCGGAGATGAATTTATTATTGAAAGGATAATTGAGAAATATTTTTCGACCTTTGAGTGAAGCAATGATTTTCTGAAAAATAAAAAACGTGGTAGAGTTGCGTGGATATCTACTGCAGTTCAGCAAGTAGGGCATCCAAATCAAGTGACTCTGTTACCATCTCTACTTTCCCATCGTTTGAAACCGTCCAGGTCTCACGCGGTCTATCACAGTAGAGCTCTACACCGATATCATCTGGATCACGCAAATAGAGGGCCTCAGAAACGCCGTGATCGCTGGTCCCATCGAGAGGATAGTTTGCATCGATCAGTCTCTGCAATACTTTTGCGAGTTCTAGTCGTGATGGAAAGAGAATGGCAAAATGATACAGCCCACTTGTGCGTGGTGGCGGAGGTGGAACTCACTCCCCTTTCCAAGTATTCAAACCAATATGGTGATGGTAACCTCCCGCAGAGAGAAACACTGCAGAGTCACCATAGGTCGTCGTGACTTCAAATCAGAGAATATCACGATAAAAAACAAGCGAACGATCGAGGTCAGCGACTGTGAGATGTACGTGTCCGATCATAGTGTGTGGATGAAGAGCCATAAAGAGAATAATAAAATGTATCAATGGAATCTAAGACTTATAACGGATATGGATTTTTAAGGGGCAAACTGTTTGAGCGGGATGAAAACAGAATGATGATGAATTCAGTCTATAGCGAGTTTTTGCCCCTTGAATGCTTTTGGTACTTTTGGCAGCAAAAGTACAATAGTGAAACATGAAACTATAGCAATAAGGTTGAAAAAGAAAAATACCTCCCGAAATGAGAGGTATAATTTTTGGAAAAAATAAAATAATTATTTCTTCTTTGCAACTTTCTTCACTGCCTTTTTAGGAGCAGCTTTTTTGACAACCTTCTTAGCAGCAACTTTTTTCTTAGCTGGTGCTTTTTTAGCAGCTTTTTTAGGAGCAGCTTTTTTCTTAGCGAGTGCCATAGAAAAATATGTTTAAAAAATAAAAACGAACGTGAAAAAATTGTATATATTTCTATATTTTTAGCATTAATTAATACCTTTCCAAAAATCATATTCATGTACATACATATAATAAAAAATTATAAACACATAATTCAAAAAACTCTGCAGATATTATACACAAGAGAAAAGTAAGGTACTCTTATAAAAAAATAAAATATTTCAAGATGAAAAAAATAAAAAAATAAAAAAATATTTTTCAGGAAAATATTTTTTATTTCTATGAAAAAATATTTATTTTTTTCGAGGAAGTGGAATCAAAATACTCGTACGTCGCGCATATTCTTTCCATCATTTTCGACTATGCATATTGGCTTCTAGAAGCGGTATGCCAGTGACATAGATGATGAGATATGTGAGCAACAATGGGCTCAAAATCCCCACAAAACTTTCTACACTATTCATACTCATACACCACACACTCCACCACATGAGAAGCTCTCAGAAATAATTCGGATGACGAGAATATTTCCAGAGTCATGATTGAATTATTTTTCATTTATTTTCTCTCTCTCGACGAAAAATATTCATCTGATGATCAGCCATGTATTCGCATATGAATCATATTATCCAGAGTATCGCTCCGATGATAAATGGTAGCGAGAGAGAAATATTTTCTGTAAATAAAAAAAGAAATGGAAGAGAAATAATCGCAATAAAAAATCACTGCAAAAGAAAAATATAAAAATATGATTTAAGAAAAAAATATTTTCACCACGAAATACGAAACGCTACATACCGTGTATCTTCACTATGTGATGTGAGACGGACAATAATATGAGAAACAAGACGGATAGACCAGAGAATGACGAATACAAGTGGAACAATAGCGATGGTTGACGGAGAAAAAAATACAAAGAGCATCAGCGCTATCACGCCATACGAAAGTCACCATACCATATCGACGATATCAGTACGATGAAAAAAACGTGCTACAAAATACCAACATGTCATCCAGAAAAAAAGCATGACACAGAGTGTGAGAAAAATTGAAAGCATAAATAGTAAAATGAATTAAGAATGTATCTTCCTGTCATTCCGAGGAGTGACGAATTTATGAGGAATGACGCGGGAATCCTTGCATCCGAAACAATGGATTCTCACGTCCCGCACAACTTTTCTATCAAGGTGGTGCGGGACTCAGAATGACAATACATATTCTCGATGAATGTCCTTATCGGAAAAATTTCACTATCAGTATCGATACAGTTCCTGTGATGAAAGCTCACCAGAGAATATCAGTTATTGTGATAAACCATGGCCAATTTTTCATAAAGACTTGATTCGTGAGATCATAGGTGCTGTAGGCAAAAAATCAGAGAAGAGCTCCGCGAAGAAATACTTCTGAGAGTGATGTGGAACTATGCAGTGCTGGATAAATAACAAAATACATCATGCCACTGATGTAGATTGTATAGAAAAGAAGTGCTGGTATGATGGCGACTTTCCCGGACGTCAGATGCGAGAGGTATTGTGCATACCATTTCGTACCAAAGAGTGAGATCCACACAGCATCAATCGAGAGAAAGAGTACCACTGTGGATATAAAAATAAGAAGAAGTTTTATCATGAAAAAAAGAATTATATTTCGAGCATTTTATAAAAATCTCATTTCTTTTTTACATACAAATCCTCTTGTCGTACGAGCTTCAGATATTCTTCTGGAAAGATAAAATATTTGAGAGCCTCCTCAAGATAGATAGTATTCTGACTTCCCTTTGCAAAGAGCAAATACTTATCAGGATCGCCAGCGAGGAGCGCGCGGATGTACTCCCCTGCCACTCGAGAATCAAGTGTGAAAAATGTTTTATTCTGCCATTTTTCATCCACCATTGGTTGAATGACTTCACACGAAACAGCGCCAACAAAAATATAATGATCGATATCAAATGTACGAAGTTTTTCCCAGAGTTCTTCGTGTCGCTCTCGTTCGAGAGCGCCGAGCTCACGCATATCTCCGAGGAGAGCAATAGTTTTTCGCCCTTCAGTTTTTGCCAATCGCGCAAGCATCTCTACGCCAGCAACAATGGGATCAAATCATCCATTATAGGTACCATCTATGATCAAGCTATCATGAAGCCCCTTGAGCACATTTCCACGAGCATGAGGGAGATGAATATGTCGAAGAAATGAAATCGTATCAAGTGCAGGAATATCAACTTGCTCAGCAACGAGAAATGCTCCAGCGAGGATGCCAGCATGATGTGCGCCGAGAATAGGTGATACGATGTGAAATATTTCTCCTGCACGTGCACAATCTAGCTCGACACCATCAGGATGCTCGAGGACATTGGTGATCGTGAGATCGCTTTTTCGACTATCATGTCCATACCATGACTGACAGACAAAATCAGCCTGATGTGGATCATCAGCATTGGCAATGGCGTAGGTATTTTTATGTTTTCTGCGGAGAAGTTTTTCTTTCTCTGCGTAATATTTCTCAACCGTACCAAATCCTTCTGTGTGTGATGGTGAGAGTTTAGTAAAGAGGGCGACATCAGGCTCGACGATATCAATCTGTATGTCCATCTCTCCTGCATGATCGACACCGTATTCGAGGACGAGTATATGAGGATACCGTGAACTAACGACGGTCCAAAACCCACGGATAAGCATCCCCACCCAATCTATCACACGTCTCCCACTACGAATCTGGAGAACTGCAAAAGCAAATCACCATTCACCATTATAGTTTCATTCTGGTGTCCACACATCCTTCCCTGCTCTTTTGAGAATCTCTGTGATGACGTGACGAGCCGTTGTTTTACCAAATGATCCAGTCACACCAATCACAAATGGTTTATGTCGGAGAATACAGAGCCGTGCAAGAAGACAAAATATTTTTTGAATGATTTTTTTCATAGAGGTATTATAGAACGTGTAGATTTTTCACAATAAATATTCCTCTCTTTTTCTGTTTTCTTTTTCTTATACTTGAGCAAAGCGAACTACACTCCCCACTGACATACTGGCCAGTAGTGATTATTGTTTGATTGAACGTCGTTACGACATCCACAAGCCTGATCATAACTATCTGGATCAGTGAGATGCTTGATACGACAGGTGACAAAATCGAGGATATTTCCTGTGATGACACTCGAGGTCACTCCAGGTTCATCGAGAGCGCGTGCGACGATGCCAGCAAATACATGTGGTATACCCATATCGTAGGGAATAAACTTTTGTGTTGCCACATACCAATCGCCAACCGTCATGCCAAATTCACCGGTATTTTTATCTATTTGTGTTTCTTTTTTTGACTTGAGAAGTTCCATCTGTGATGGGAGGTAATATTCATAATTTTCAAAAAATGTTTCCTGTGCCTTTGCTGTCGCGAGGTACTGCATGAATTTTATTACCGGGTCGTTTGATGGTTTCTCTTTATTGCGATTGACGCCATTTTTGGTCATTGCAAAGTACATATACCGAGCAAAGTTCGTCTGTTTTTTGACATCTTCCTCCACTTGAGGAATCGACATCCATCGGAGATTTTTTCCAAATTTTGGATCAAGTTCTTTGTCTTTTTTGGCTCTCTTCTGAGCGAGGAGAATATCCCTCTCCGATGATGGATATCCGACGAGTGTCGCTACTTTACCACGAGCGAACAGATCAGTAACTGTCAGTGTATTGTCAAATGCATCCTTGTACTGAGCGAGATTATTCGGAGCACGACGATATTCGAGGAGCTGATCTACCGTAGAGCGAGATTCGACAGAATCAAGTGTCTTATAGGAATTGAATTGTTCCCCTTTGTACTGAATAGTCAGAAGTGGGAGGACATCCCCACTGAGAGGTGTTGCATGACCATACCCGAGAGATAGTGCTGAGATATTATTTTTCTTTGCGTCGTCAGAGAGGAGGTCATTGATATTTTTCCAGAACTCTGGTGCTTTTGGCATGAGATCACGATTGTAGTAGATGCCCATCGGTTCAAATCCGACTGGTATTCCACGAATTCATCGCACGATTTTATTGGTACCATTTACTTTTTGTTTTTCCTCAAAGACGAGCTCATCGACAAAGAGCGGATGAAAACGATCTTCAAAATCAGTCAGATCGATGATATTTTCACCAAGAGAGGTGATGTAAGGGTCGGCATAGAGATAACCTCCGTGATTTGGTATCAGTACGACGTCTGGTGATGTATTTGCCTGGACAGCACGTGGGAGTATCTCGATGAGATCATCATAGGAACCAAAATCGCGCACCGTGAGTTTCATATCATTGCGGTCGACGAAATCATTGTACCCCTTATTGAGACTCTCAAAGAGCGTAGGAGACATATTGACACTCCAGATGACTACTTCCTTTGTCTTTGGTTTAAAGCCCTTTCCTGTATCAGATTTCCCAGCACCAGAGAGAGCGAGAAATCCAGCCAAGATAATCAAAAAGATAACAAAAAGTATAGAAACGAAAATCAATTTTCGCTTGCTCGGAGACGGAAGTGGGA